>JAJZJT010000311.1 GCA_021809995.1 Actinomycetes bacterium | reverse complement strand
AGCGGCACTGGCAGCGGCTGCGGCGGCCGCTCGAGCCGCGGCTGCGGCTGCGGCCTGCTTGGCCGCCAACGCCTGCTCGGCGGCGAGCTGCTGCGCCTGCTCCTGTTGGGCGATCGACGCCAGCAGCGCCTGGACGCTGCCGTGGACCTGGGCCAAGCGCGCGTTCTGCTGGTCGAGGGCGGACTGGGCGGCCTGTCGCTGCGAGACGAGCAGCTTCGCGGTGGCCCGGGCGTCTGCCTCCTGCGCCCGGAGCCCAGCCTCGGCAGCCAGGGTCCGGTGCTGGTCGGCCTCGACGGCGGCGACGGCGGCGGTGAGGCTGCCGGCGGCCAGGTCCGTGTACTCGTGGTCGACCGCCAACGACGTCAGGTTGGTCGTGGCGAACCACGCCGGCAGGGTGCCGCCGGCGGTACCGCCCATGTAGGCGTCGAGGGCGAGGTGCCGCAACCGGGCGTCGGCGGCAGCGGTCGCCCGGCGATCGGAGCTCACGCGGGCCTGGGTGGCGACGATCTGCGCCTGGAGGCTGGCGTCCTGTGTCACCGCTTGGTCGTAGCGCGTGACGAGGCCCTGGAGGGTGGCGCCGTCCTGGGCGATCTGCTGCTGGAGCTTGGCCGCCTGGGCCTGGTCGGCTCCGACTTGGGCCTTCTCGGAGCCGACCGGCGCCGCCCCTGCCGGTGACGCGCCGACGACGGCCAGCAGCACGACGAGGAGGATGCTGCCCACCACGGCCAGCTGGTGCCGGAGACGCGGCACGGAGGTCCCGCCGCCCGTCCCGCAGCGGGACCGGTCGGCCCGGTTCCGGGCCACGCGCGCGGACGCGGCTCGACGAGGGGCCCCCCCCTGACCACACCCTGCACTCGCCGACACCGACGCAGGACCCGACACGGAATTCGAAGCTTACTCGTCTGCGTCCCGTGAGCCGTGGCACCCGCGTCCACCCGCGTCCACCCGCGTCCACCCGCGTCCAAGCCTCGTGCGACCGGGCCCGCCGCTCGGGACGGCGGGCGCCCTCAGGGAAGCATGTGCCCGGTCAGGGTGAGCAGGCTCGCGCCGGCGAGCGCGACCAGCTCGACGGAGACGAAGGCTCGGTAGCCCGCGCGTGGCGGTCGTCTCGCCCAGACCAGGACGGCGGGGAAGGCGAGGAGGTCCATGCGGGCGTTCGGAAGCGTCTTCGCCGACCACAGCGTCACGGCAGCCACGCCGACGAGCCACGCGAACGCACCCGACGACAGCTCGGCGCGGACCTTCCAGACGCGGACGAGCGACCACAGGAGGAACGCCGTGCCGAGCACGTTGTCCCACAGGTTCCACGTGGGGAGGTAGGAGAGCGCCCCGGCCGGGTGCGCGACGAGGTGGCGGACCACCGGCAGGCCGAAGATCCCGAGCGGATCGGTCTGGTTGGACCAGCCGGCGTGCTGCGCGACGAAGGCAGCGAGGGGACTGCCCGTCCACGCCCAGAGGAACCCCGCGAAGGCGGCCACGCCGAGGCCGGCGAGCACGGGTGCGACGAGCGGCGCCACTCGGTGCTCCCGCCAGGTGACGCCGACGGCGAGCACTGCCACGACGACGGGCAGGACGAGGGCGACAGGCTCGACGACGGCCGCCAGACCGGCGAGAGCGCCGGCGAGCACCCACCGCCGGGAGCGCAGGGCGAGCAGTGACCCAAGCAGCAGCGGGAGCGCGAGCCCCTCCGAGTAGGCCATCGAGAACACGAGCGAGCCCGGGAACAGCGCAAAGACGACGGCAGCCCGTCGCCCCAAGTCCTCCCCCCACCACGCCGTGGCGAGGCGCTGGACGAGAACGGTGGCGACGAGCCCGCCGACCAGCGCGACGGACACGGCGGCCACGACGTCGGAGCGAAGGACGGAGCCGACGGTCCGGATGACCAGCGGGTAGAGCGGGAAGAACCCGAGGGTCGACTGCACCCGGAGCACCCGGTCGGGATAGCCGTGGGCAGCGAGCCGCAGGTACCACTGACCGTCGAAGGCGGTGAGCTGGGCCACGAGCGACCGGTGCCAGAGAGCGGCCACGCTGCCAGACAAGAGGAGGAGGCCCAACCGGGTGGCGAGGTACGCACCGACCGGGGCGGCGGAGCCGGTCTGCCCCCCGTCGAACGCGACCGAAGCGGTGGCGGTGGCGTGCCTCGCCGGGTCGACAGGCCGGCGGGTCGTCGGCAGGAGACCCCTCAGTGGCTCCGCGCCGACGACGACCGGTCGATCTGCCACGAGGCGAGCGTATTGGTCGTCAGCTCGAGCCAGGCATCGGCCCGGAAGCGCTTGCATTCGAGCCTCGCCCGGGCTGGCTCCTTGGAGAATGCTGAGACCGCGGTAAGGGGACCGTAAGAATGCAAACGCTGGAGTCAAGGGCGGGACTTTCGTCCCTATCGGGGCCGGCTCACCTTCTCGACACTGGCCACAAACGGCGTGAGGCCGTGAGATGGCCCGAGGAGGGCACGATGCGCATTCTCGTTCTCGGCAGCGGCGGTCACCTCGGGCGGCCAACCGTCCTCTGCCTGTCCGGCACCGTTCACCGGGTTGGCGTGGTGGTAAGCGTCGCACGGCGTGGGTGCGACACGGAGCTCGGCTCCACGTCGCTCGAGCCGATCGACGTCCGCGAGGACCGGACCATCGATCGGCTGTGGATGCGCGGACGGCTCCCCGCCCCCAACGCCGGCAACCTCACCGACTGCGTCTTCACGTACGACGTCTTCGGCTCTTTCCGTCCCGACGCCGTGGTCCATTTCTCCGAGCGGCGCCCGGACCCGTACTCGATGATCGACCAAGCGCACGGTGCCTGCACGCAGACCAACAACCTCGTCGGGACGCCCGACGTGCGCGACGCCATCGCCCCGATCGACCAGGCGATCCATCTCCGCAAGCTCGGCTCGACGGGCGAGTACGAGACCGCCGACGTCGACATCGCGGAGGGGTGGGACCCGTCGTGGATCGAGGTCGCCCACGAGGGTCGGACCACCGGGATGCTGTGGGCCGAGCGGCCCGGCTCCTTGTGCCACCTCCCCAAGGTCCACGACAGCCACGGCATCGGGCTCGCCTGGCGGGCTTGGGGCCCGGCCGCCACCGAGCTCGACCTCGACCCGAGCGTGCGGTGGCGGGCGGCCTCGAGCCCGGTCGGCCCCGACGAGCCGGCGTTCGTCGCGTGACGGCCGTCCTCCACCCGTCGGCCCCGCAGTCGGCCCCG
>JAJZJT010000310.1 GCA_021809995.1 Actinomycetes bacterium | reverse complement strand
GTGGGGGAAGGCCGCCCAGCCCGACCCACCGCCCGGCAAGCCGAACCCGAACCAGCCCTATGGCTGCACCTATGCTGCGGGCGGCGCGTCGGCGACGGCTTTGCTCGGCGTCGGTGGCCCGCAGCCCGGCCAGTGGGTGTTCCCGGTGTGCGCCGGCCCCGGGGCGATCGACCCGATGCCGGCAGTCTGGGTGACCGGCGCGAAGCCCGCGACAGCGACGGTCCAGCTGGCCCCGGTGGTGGTGGCCGAGCGGGCGGCGAAGACCCTGGGGCTCACCTCTGCGGTGATCGAGATGGCCCCGCCCGACGGCCACCCGCAGCTGGTCAACGTGGCGACGTGGCTGTGGGTGAACCCCGCCACGTGGCACCCGGTCACCGCCACCGCAAACGTCGGCCCGGTGACGACGACCGCGACCGCTGCGCCGACCAAGGTCGTCTGGACCATGGGCGACGGCCACACCGTGACCTGTAACGGGCCGGGCACCTCGTACGACGCCTCGACGCCGGATGCCACGACCGACTGTTCGTACACGTGGCCGACGGCAGGGACCTACACCGTCACCGCCACCATCTACTGGACGATCACCTGGGCCGCTGCGGGCGCGGCGGGCGGCGGGACACTCGGCGTCCAGCCCGGCCCTGCCGCCACGGTGACCGTCCAGGTCGTCCAGTCAGAAGCGATCAACACCCCGAGCCCCGGGGGCAGCTGAGGAGAGCCCGCCCATGGCCATCGCCACGTCACGACCCTCGACCAACGGCCGCCCGACAGCCGACGGCGCCAAAGGCGGGGGAACGCCGGGCCGCCGCCGGGTTGGGCCGGGCAGGCGGCGCCAGATGCCGCTGGTCGTGGCGGGGGTGCTGCTGGTGGTGGGATGCGCGCTCGGGTTCGCGGACGCCTCCCTCAGCCTGGCGAGCCACGAGGACGTCCTCGTCGTCGCCCAGCCGCTTGCCGCGGGCCAGGTGCTCAGCTCCTCGGACCTGCGGGCGGTAAAGGTCTCGACGGGCACCGGGCTCGATGTGGTGCCGGTCGGAGCCGAGGCGAGCGTCGTCGGCCGGCCCGCCGCGGTGCCGCTCGTGGCCGGGGCGCTCCTCACCCAAGGAGAGGTCGGGGCGGGCTCGCCGGCGAACGCTGGGGAAGATGTCGTCGCCGTCGCGCTCAAGGCAGGGCTGTTCCCACCCGGTCTCGCCCCGGGCGACCGGGTCCAGGTCGTCCCCGTGGTGACCTCGTCGTCGTCCACCGCCACGGCACCAGGCAGCCCGGTCAATGCGACCGTGCTCGGCGTCGAAGCCACCCCGGCGGCCTCGAATGCGGCGACGGTGTTCTCGCTCCAGGTGGCGAAGGCCGACGCCGACGCGGTGGCCTCCCTCGCCGCGGCCGGCGAGGTGAGCCTCGTGCAGCTCGGGTGGGGGAGCTGAGCATGGCCGTCGTCGTGCTCGGCTCGGTCCGCTCCTGCGGCACGACCACCTCCGCGGTCGCGCTGGCCGCTACCTGGCCTGCGGGTCGCAAGGTCGTGCTCGTCGAGCTCGACCCGGCCGGGGGCACCTTGGCGGCGTCGTCGGGGTGGGCGGCCGAGCCGAGCCTGGTGTCGCTCGCGGCGGCCGCCCGGCGTACGAGCGACCCCGAGGCGATCTGGGCGCACTGCCAGCACCTGCCCGGGGGCGCTGCGGTGCTCGCTGCGCCTGGCGCAGCAGAGCAGGCCCACAGTGCCACCGTGATGCTGTCGGGGCTTCTCGGCCGGCTCTCCACCCTCGACGCCGACGTGCTGGTCGACGCCGGCCGCCTCGACCCGACGGCGCCGCTGCCCGGTGTTGCCATGGGGGCAAGCCGGCTGGTGCTCTGCGCCCGGCCGAGCATCTCCGACCTGCATGCGCTCGCCGCCTTCCTCGACGCCGGTCCCGGCGCAGGTCTTCTCGACGCCGGCCGGCTGAGGCTGGTGCTTGTCGGTGACGGCCCCTACCGCGACGCCGAGATCGCCGACGCGCTGGGCGTCGAGGTGCTCGGCCGGCTCCCCTGGGACGAAGGAGCAGCCGAGTGTCTGGCGACGAACCCGGCCAGCGACCGCAGGCTGCGACTCTCGCCGTTGGTCCGCGCCGCTCGCAGCCTCGCCACAGTCCTTGCCGCCGACGACGTGGTGCATGCGCCCGAGGCTGTGGCCACCTCCGGCCATGACGAGGCGGCGCGGCCACGTCGGCGGCAAGGACGCCGGCTGCTGCGCCCGTTTCGGGTCCCTTCGATCCCCGACAGCGCGGGCGCTGACGAGGCTCGTGGCGACGTCGGGATCGCCGCGGGTAGCGCCGAGGGGGACGGCAGCGCACTCGGGACGGGTGCTCTCGGGGCCGGCGCGGTCGCGAATGGCAGGCTCATGAACGGTTCGGCGCCGGGCAGGGAGGCGGCGAGGTGACCGCCGAACCCCAGGCGCTCGGTCGCATCGCCGTCGACGGGGCTTTCGGCGCACCGGCGACGCCGGATCGGGATCTGGCCGACGCGCTGCGCGCCGAGGTGGTGGCCGCCCTCTCCGAGCGCACCCGGGCTCGCCAGGCAGCCGGCCATGCGCCGCTCGGCCCGGCCGACGAGCAGGCCCTCGGGCGCCAGCTGATCGCAGAGGCGTTGGAGCGCCGGGCCCGCGAGGCGCTCGGCGCCGGGGCGTCGGTGATGGCCGAAGACGACGAAGACCGCCTCGCCCGGGCCGTCTTCGACGCGCTGTTCCGCCTGAACCGCCTGCAGCGCCTCCTCGACGACCCGGGGATCGAGAACATCAACGCGAACGGCTGCGACGTGGTCTGGGTCCGCTACGCGGATGGCCGCCGGGAGCAGGTGGCGCCGATCGCGGACTCCGACGCCGAGCTCGAAGAGATGCTGCGCACCGCGGCGGCACGGGTCGGGATCGGCGAGCGCCGCTTCGACCGGGGCTCGCCGCGGATCTCCCTGCAGCTCCCCGACGGATCGCGGCTGTTCGCGCTGATGGCCGTCGCGGCACGGCCGTGCGTGTCGATCCGCCGGCACCGCTATCTGAAGGTCACCCTCGACGACCTCGTCGCCACCGGCACCGTCGACCTCTCTGTGCGCGAGTTCCTGCGGGCGCTGATGGCGGCCAAGAAGTCCTGTGTCATCTGCGGGGGGACCGGGGCGGGCAAGACCACGCTGCTTCGTGCCATGGCGGCCGACATTCCACCGACCGAGCGCCTCGTGCCGATCGATGAC
>JAJZJT010000016.1 GCA_021809995.1 Actinomycetes bacterium | reverse complement strand
GGACCCGGGGCGTCTCGATCATTGCCGGCGTCTTGGCTCGGCCTTCGAGGTAGCGCTCGGCCAGCTTCTTGCGCGCCTTGGCGAGGAGGCCTCGCTCCGAGAGGACCTCGGGCGTGGCCAGGTCGCCCGGGACCAGACCGGCATCGTCGAGCCGGACCCGCAGGTCGGCCAGGTGACTGAGCTTCGACTCGGTGCCTTCTCGGCCACCGGTACGGTCCGCCAGCTCGCCGACCAGTCGCTCCTCCAGTTGGTCGAGGTCGGCGCGGTGGTCGGCGACGGCCACCGCGCAGAACCACAGGTCCCAGTGGCTCCAGCTACTTCCCCCGACCTCATGCCATGGTTCAGGGCCGAAGACCGGCGGGTGACGCGGTGGCGACGGGGCCGTGCTCACGGGCGCCCCCAGTGGCTCTCGGAGCCCCAGCCGGGGCGCAGCGGCGGCAGGTCGGTGCACTTGGGATCCTTCGGTCGCGGCGACTCGCCGTCGTCACCGTCCCATCGGCGCCGGTACTGGTCGGGCATGTCGCCCCACCCCCAGTACGGCAGCGGGCGGTCCGGCAGGATGCCGACGGTCTCGACGGGGTCGATCCGCTCGGGTCCGACGGTGCACAGGTGTGCCCAATCGTCGCCGAGGTCGAACACGTACACGAACTGCTCGCCCGGGTGAAGACGCGAGAGCTTGACGCCCCGGAAGTCCTCGGTCTTCTCACCCTCGATCTCCCAGTCGGGATCGGGGATGCACAGGCGCGTTCTGTCGTCCAGGGTGAACTCCTGAAGGTGGGACCGGTCCCACCGAGCGAAGGCGTCGTCGATGGCATCCGCGAGCTGTTCGAACGTGTGGGTGCGCGCCGCGGCGAAGATGCGCCCCGGCCGGGGCCAGAGGTGCTCGCCGTGGCCCTCGACAAGATCGACCCGGATGGACAACCACGTGCGTGCCATCTATGTTCTCCCCTCCTGTTGCCCTGCCGGTTGACCAGTCGACTCGAAGGCGTCGCCGGGGAGCCGCAGTGCATTCACCGCGCGGGCGAGCTCGTCGCCCTGGTGAACGGCCTCGGCGACCTGCTCGACGTGCTCGCCAGCGCCGCGCCGGAGGACAAGGCCGAGGTCTACCGTCGCCTCGGGCTCCAGCTCACCTACGGCCCGGCCCGCCGGGTGGTGACCGTCGAGTCGCACCTGGGCCCCGACGGCAACAGCCCGCTCCCATGCGGTGCTCGACCGAGCGGCGGCCCGACCTCGGGCACGCCAGCCGCAGAGCCCGTAGGCGAAAGTCAGTGTCGGAGGGGGGACTTGAACCCCCACGCCCTTGCGGGCACCAGCCCCTCAAGCTGGCGCGTCTGCCTATTCCGCCACTCCGACGAGTGGGCTCGGGCTCACCCGAGCGATCGCATGGTAGCGCGCCCCCGAGACCCCGCAGACGCCTGGGCGCCAGCGGTCGTCGACACCGGCTTCCGCACGAGCCGCGTCCACGTTGACGCGTCCCACAGCAGACCGCCGCGGCGCGCCGGATCGGCTGTCACGCCTCCGAGCGTCACGGTGTGGGCGACCACCTCCGGCTCGCAGAAGAGGGGCAGCGACACCATCTGGTCCCAGAGCTGGTCGTCGATCTGGGCGTAGATCGTGGAGCCCGTCACCGGGTTGAGCTGCTGGGCTGCCTGGGTGAAGAGCTGGTCCACCTGGGGGTCGTCGAAGTTCGACCAGTCCACCGAGCCCGAGGTCCCCTCATTGCCGAGGGTCGTCGAGTACCAGGGGGCGGTCGTCGTCGTGAACACGCTGGCCGTTCGCTGGACGAGGGCGAGCTGGTAGGCGCCGCTGCGGTGGGCCAGGCGGATGCCTGCGGTGCCGCCGACCGGGACGACGTTCACGGCGACGCCCTCGGCCCCGAGCTCGGCGGCGATGAGCCGCGCCACTGGCATGGTCCACGGGTCGGACGACTGGACGGCCATGGTGAGCGCGAGGGGCGTGCCGGCGGAGTCGACCATCGTGCCGGCGGCGTCACGGTGGTAGCCCACGCTCGCCAGCAGGCTGGTCGCCTCGGCGGGGTCCGCCGTGTCGTACCCGCCCGACGCCGACGAGGCCGTGTAGCTGGCCAGGCCCGGCACGCTCAAGTGGTCCTCGAGCAGACCGATCGAGGGCGCGACGAGGCCGACCGTCTTCGCCAGCAGGGTCGTCCGGTCGACGAGGTGGGCAAGAGCCTCTCGCACCGTGGGCGACGTGAGGGGTGCCGCGGTCGTGTCGAAGTCGAGCTCGAGGAAGGACAGCGACTGGACCACCTCGCTCTGGACGTCCGGCAGCGACGTGATGGCGGAGAGGAGGGACGACGAGGTCGCCGGCGCGGTCGCTGCGGCGGGCACCCCCCCGGCCAGCACCGGAGTCGGGTTCGCGCCGCCCGTGACGACGATCCGGTCGAGGGACGGGCGCTTGCCCCACCAGCGCGGGTTGGGCACGAGGACGGCCGTGCTCGTGCCGGAGACCGACTGGAGCTCGTAGGGCCCGGCGGAGAGCACCCGCGCCGCCGAGAAGGTCTCGAACCCGGCGTTCCACCCGACCTGCTCGGCGACGTGCGCCGGGAGGAGCTCGTGGAAGAGGATTCGCCAGTCGGTGAAGGGGGTCGAGAAGACCACCGTGACCGTGCGACCGCCGCCGGACCCGGTGACCGAGGCGATGTCGCGATAGCCGAGGGTCGAGGCGACCGCGTCGCCGGTCCCGGCCGGGCCGGTCCCGCTGCCCCGCTGTGCCTGCCAGGCGTAGACGAAGTCGGCGGCGGTGACCGGCGTGCCGTCGGACCACACGGCCTCGGGGTTGATCGAGTAGCGGATGGTGAGGGGCGTCGTGGTGAGGACCTCGACGCTCGTGAGCAGGTCCGTGTTGAGCGTGGGCTGGAGCGAGCCGGAGGTGACGAAGGCGCTGGGCAGGACCGACGCGAGCAGGTCCGGCGTGGAGCTCGCCGCGCCCGCCGGCGTGTGCGGATTGAAGCCTGACCAGGGCGCGCCCAGGTCGACGGTGGCCGACCCGCCCGGTGCGGCCACGAGCGGCGGCGTCGGCGCGGCATCGACCTGGCTGATGCGGTGGGCCCCGAGGTGGTCGATGGTCGCGACCACGACGATGACCACGACGATGACCAGCGGGAGCCCCCAGCGCGACCGGTGGCGGGCCCAGAGGTCGCCGAGCGAGCGACGGCGTCCGCCGCCGGCGCGGCCGTCGGTCACTGCAGGCGCAGGACGAGGATCAGGTTGGTGAAGGCGAAGATCACTGCCACGGTGATGGTGATCCGGTCGAGGTTCTTCTCGGCTACGGTCGAGCCCGCCGCCGCCGTGCCGACCGATCCCCCGAACATGTCGGAGAGCCCGCCGCCCTTCCCGCTGTGCATGAGGACGAGGAAGACGAGCGCGAGCGACGAGAGGATCTGCAGGACGACGATCGCGTCGGTCAGCACGGGGTCCAACTCCTTGTCCGGGGAACGGGGTGCGACGCTAGCAAACTCGGTCACACCGGAGGATGCGCGGCCCGGGCGATGGCCACGAACTGGGCCGGGTCGAGGCTCGCTCCCCCGACCAGCAGCCCGTCGATGTCCGGCGCGGCGACCAGCTCGGCGGCGTTGGCGGGCGTCACGGACCCCCCGTACTGCACACGGAGCTGGGCACCCGCCTCGTCGCCGCGCCGGGCGGCCACCACCGACCGGATGACGCGAGCCGCGTCCTGGGCGTCGTCGGGGCTCGCCGCCCGTCCGGTGCCGATCGCCCAGAGGGGCTCGTAGGCGACCACCAGGGCCGGGAGGATCTCCCCGTCGAAGGCCTCCAGGGCGGCATCTACCTGGCCGGTCAGCCTCGTCGTGGTCTCGCCGGCCTCGCGCTCCTCGAGCGTCTCGCCCACGCAGCAGATCGGGGTCATGCCGTTGCGGACGACGGCGCGCAGCTTGGCCGCCACCACTTCGTCCGTCTCCCCGAACAGCCGCCGTCGCTCGGAATGCCCCACGATGACGTACTCGACGTGGAGCTTGGCCAGCATCGGGGCGGAGACCTCGCCGGTGAAGGGGCCGGCATCCTCGACGGCGCAGTTCTGCGCGCCGAGGGCGACGGGCACGTCGTCGGCCTCGAGGACCGTCTGGACGGACCGGAGGTCGGTGAAGGGCGGGTGGACCGACAGGTCGACGGCCGCCGTGTCGGCGCCGCGCAGGCGCAGGCCCAGGTCACGTGCGGCGTGGATGGCCTGGTGGTGGTCGAGGTTCATCTTCCAGTTGCCGCTCACGAGCGGCCGGCGCCGGGCGCTCACGACCGTCGCCGTCGTCCTCGTCCGGCGTAGCGGGCCCTCACCGCCGATCACCCGCCCGAGGCGCGTTCGGCGCCGCCCGGAGCGCGGCCAGCCCGGGCAGGTCACCGTGCTCGAGGAGCTCGAGCGAGGCACCGCCGCCCGTCGAGACGAAGCTCACCTGGCCGTGCAGGCCGAGCGAGTCGAGCGCCGCCACGGAGTCCCCACCACCCACCACGGTGAAGCCGGGACAGTCGGCCAGGGCCCGAGCGATGCCGGCGGTGCCGGCGGCGAACCGCTCGTCCTCGAAGACGCCCATCGGGCCGTTCCACAGCACGGTCCCCGCAGCCACCACGGCACGCCGGAACCGCTCGACCGTGTCGGGCCCGATGTCGAGCCCCTGCCAGCCCTCGGCGAGGTCCGGGCCGGTCACGGTCACCGCTCCCCTGGCGCACCCGTGCCCGAACGCGGCGCCGGGCTCGAGCGCCACGACGTCGACGGGCAGCAGGATCTCGCGCCCCGACGCCAGCAGCGTTCGGCACGCGTCGAGGTGGTCGTGGTCCACGAGGGAGCCACCGACGTCGTGCCCGGCGGCGGCGAGGAAGGTGAACGCCATCCCGCCCCCGACCACGAGCGTGTCCACCCGGTCGAGGAGCGCGGTGAGCACGCCGAGCTTGTCGGCGACCTTGGAGCCACCAACGACCGCCACGAACGGCCGCCGGGGCGATCCGAGCAGGCGGCCGAGCATCTCGACCTCCCGCTGGAGGAGGTAACCGGCCGCGCTGGGGAGGCGGGCGGGCAGGCCGACCACCGATGCATGCGCCCGGTGGGACACGCCGAAGGCGTCGTTGACGAAGGCGGCGTGGCCGTCCAGCAGGCGGTCGACGAACGCCGGGTCGTTGCTCGTCTCGCCGGGATCGAAGCGCAGGTTGTCGAGGAGCGCCACGCCCGGCGCGAGCTCGGCGAGGCGCTGGCGCACCGGTCCGAGGTCGAAGCGGGGGTCGGGAACGCCCTTCGGCCGCCCGAGGTGCGTGCACACCGTCACGGATGCCCCGCGTCTCCGGAGGGCCTCGAGGGTCGGCAGGGCGGCCACCATCCGGAAGTCGTCGGCGACCTCGTTGCGACCGTCGACCTCGGTGAGCGGCACGTTGAAGTCCACCCGCACGAGCACGCTGCGACCGTCGAGCTCGGGGAGGTCCTCGAGCAGCGGCAGCCCGGACAGCAGGGGGTTCGTGGGCAGCGTCATCGGTCGTCGTCGCCTGGTCGGCGTGTCCGTGCCGGTGTCAGCGCGCCGTGCCGACGACGAGCGTCAGGTCGACGAGGCGGTTGGCGTAGCCCCACTCGTTGTCGTACCAGCCCTGGACCTTGACGAGGGTGGTGCCGGCCACCGACGGCATCACCATGGTGAGGCCGGCGTCGAACGTGCAGGAGGCGGGGCTGCCGACGATGTCGCTCGAGACGATCGGGTCCTCCGTGTAGTCGAGCACGGCGGCGAGCGGCCCGCTCGAGGCGGCGGCGGCGAAGGCGGCATTGACCTCCTCGACCGTGACCGCCTTCGGCACGACGGCGGTGAAGTCCGTGATCGACCCGTCGGGCACGGGAACCCGTAGCGACGCGCCGTCGAGCCGGCCCTGCATGGACGGGAGCACGAGCCCGGTGGCGCGCGCCGCCCCGGTCGAGGACGGGACGATGTTGACGGCGGCGGCCCGGGCCCGCCGCAGGTCCTTGTGCGGGAGGTCGAGGAGGTTCTGGTCGTTGGTGAAGGCGTGCACCGTCGTCATGAGGCCGTTCTCGACCCCGAAGGCGTCGTCGAGGACCTTCACCATCGGCACGAAGCAGTTGGTCGTGCACGACGCGTTCGACACGACGACGTGGCGCTCGGGGTCGTACTGGTCGTCGTTGACCCCCACCACGAAGGTGGCGTCGACCCCGGTCGCCGGCGCTGAGACGATCACCCGCTGCGCACCGCCGTCGAGGTGCTCGGCCGCCCCGGCCCGGTTGGTGAAGCGTCCGGTCGACTCGATCACCACCTCGACACCGAGGTCGTGCCACGGCAGCGACTTCGGGTCGCGCTCGGCGAGCACGTGGACGGGCCGGCCGTCGACCCGGAGGTCTCCGCCTTCGACCTCCACCGACGCCTCGAAGCGCCCGTGCGTCGAGTCGTAGCGGAGCAGGTGGGCGAGCGTGTCCGCCGAGGTCAGGTCGTTGACGGCGACCACCTCCACGTCGGCCCCGGCTCGCCGGACAGCCCGCAGGTAGTTCCGTCCGATCCTGCCGAACCCGTTGATCCCGACCCGTACGGTCATCGTCCGTCCACCTCGTCCATTCTGCCCCTGTGGCGTCCTCGGTGCGGCGGGTCGGCCCGCGCCGCAGAGCTCCACCGTCACGGCGGGGCCGTGGCCGGTGTGCGGCGCACAAACCTAGGCGACGCGGCCGGCTCGTGCCGCATCCGCGTCGCGCGTGTCAGTGGAGCAGGTCGCGCAGGGCCGCGGCGAGGAGCGCGGGGTCGTGGGCGAGGCCGCTCGGCCGGGCCAGCGGGCGGCGGACGACCGGTACCGCCGGGGTGCCGACGACGAGGCCGCTCGGGTCGCACAGCACGACGTCGGGCTCGATGCCGTGGGCGACGAGGGCGTCCACGTGGGCGGCCACGTCGAACCCCCGCGTCTCGGGGTCCTCCGGGTGCAGGTTGCACACGTAGACGGTCCGTCCCGGCGACGCGGCGATGGCGACCCGCAGGGCGGGGACGGCGGCCGCGGCGAGCACGCTCGTGAACAGGGAACCGGGGCCGACCACCACGAGGTCGGCGCCGGCCAGGGCGGCCTCGGCGGCCGAGGGGACGGAAGGCTCGAGCGGCACGTGCGACACCCGGCGGATATGGGGTGTCGCCATCACCGCCACCTGGCCGGCGACCGCTCCACAGTCCGCCTCTGCCTTCAGCACGACCGGCTCCGTCGTGGCCGGGAGGACGCGGCCGCGCACCCCGAGGAGCCGGCAGACCTCGTCGAGCCCGGCGACCGGGTCGCCGGCCACGTCCATCAGGCCGGTGATGATCAGGTTGCCGAGGGCGTGCCCGGCGAGCTCCTCCTCGGCATAGCGGAGGGTGAACGCCCGGGCGAGCAGCGACCCGGGCTCCGCCAGGGCCACCAAGCACTTGCGGAGGTCGCCGGGGGCCAGCACGTGGAGCAGCTCGCGCAGGCGCCCGGACGAGCCCCCGTCATCGGCGACCGAGACGACAGCGGTGACCCGGTCGGTGAGCGTTCGCACGGCCCGCAGCGTGGCGGCGAGCCCGTGGCCCCCGCCGACGGCGACGACGGCTGGCTCAGGAGCCGCCGCTGGCGGGACCGGCGGTGCCGCCCGCTCCCCTGCCGGTGCGCTCACCGCTCGACGTCCCGGTGGAAGACGCTCGCGGCCACCCCGCGCGCGGCAAGGCGGCGCCCGAGCTCCTCGGCGATGGCGACCGACCGGTGCCGCCCTCCGGTACAGCCGAGGGCGATGGTCAGGTAGGACTTTCCCTCCTGCACGTAGGCGGGCACCAGCATGGCCAGCAGGTCGTCGAGCTTGTCGAGGAATTCCTGCGTCTCACCTCGGTCGAGCACGTAGTCGCGCACCGGTGCCTCGAGGCCGGTGTGGTGCCGGAGCGATTCGACCCAGAAGGGGTTGGGGAGGAAGCGGCAGTCGAACATCAGGTCCACGTCGATGGGCACGCCGTACTTGAAGCCGAAGGAGACGACGGACGTGCTCATCGAGGCGTCGGGCTGGCCGGCGCCGAAGACCTCGATGAGGCGCGACCGGAGCTGGTTGGCGTTCAGCTCCCCGGTGTCGACGACCAGGTCGGCCCGGTCCCGCAGGTCGGCGAGCAGCCGGCGCTCCTCGGCGATGGACGCCTCGACGCCCCCCGATCCCTGGGGGTGTCGTCGGCGGGTGCCCTCGAACCGGCGAATGAGGACCTCGTCGGGCGCGTCGAGGAAGAGGATCCTCACTCGACTGCGTGCCGACCGGAGCGCGTCCACCGCAGGGAGCACGTCCTCGACGTCGCCGCCGGCCCGGCCGACCACGAAGGCGACCCGCTCCATCTCCGAGCCGGCTCCGTCGACCAGCTCGGAGACCTTCGAGATGAGCGCGCTGGGCATGTTGTCGATGACGAACCAGCCCAGGTCCTCGAGGGTCGCCCCCGCCGTCGAGCGGCCCGCGCCCGACATGCCGGTGACGACGAGGTACTCGCTCACGCTCCCACCTTGGCACGGAGCGCGCGGTTCGTGCCCGTGGCCGGAGCGAGAGGGGCATGGAGGTGGGCATGGACGGCGGCGCCCACCGAGGCCGGCAACCAGCTCACCGCAACCAGCTCGTCGCGCGACGCGGCCCGCAGCCCGCCCAGCCCCCCGAACTGCTCGAGCAGCCGGGCCCGGCGCCGGGGACCCAGGCCGGGAACTCCGTCGAGGGCGCTCGCCGTCATGCGCTTGCCTCGCAACGTCCGATGGTAGGAGACCGCGAAGCGGTGGGCCTCGTCGCGCACCTGCTGGAGGAGGTAGAGCGCCTCGGACTGCCGGGGGAGCCGGAGCGGCTCGGCCCGGCCCGGTACGTAGACCTCCTCGAAGCTCTTGGCGAGGGCGGCGATCGGTACACGGTCGGCGAGGCCGAGGCGGTCGAGCACGCGCATCCCCACGTGGAGCTGGCCGAGCCCACCGTCGAGGAGGAGGAGCTGGGGCGGGTAGGCGAAGCGTCGGCGGGTCCCGCCGCCCAGACGAGCCCCGCCGCCGGGGCTCTCTTGAACCTCCCCCGCCGAGGGCTGCCCGGGCTGGCCTGCACCTCCGTCCGGCTCCTCGGTGCCGGACCCCTCCTCCTCGAGGAGCGCGGTGAGGCGCCGGGTGAGCACCTCTTCCATGGCGGCGTAGTCGTCGTTGCCGGGCACGGTGGCCACCCGGAAGTGGCGATAGTCCTGCTTCTTCGCCAAGGCGTCCTCGAAGACCACCATCGAGCCCACGTAGTCGGTTCCCTGCAGGTGGCTCATGTCGTAGCACTCGATGCGCAGCGGCGCCTGGGGCAGCTCCAGGGCCTGCTGGAGCGCCTCGAGTGCCCGAGCCCGACTGTTGTGGTCGGCCATGCGGGCGAGCCGGTGCCGGACGAACGCCTCGTGGGCGTTGCGCGCGGCGGTGTCGGCCAGAGCGCGCTTCGCGCCGCGTCGCGGGACGCGCACCGCCACCGGCCCGCCTCGCCGGCTCCGGAGGTACGCGGTGGTCTCGTCCAGGTCGGCCGGCAGCTCCGGCACCAGCACCTGCGGTGGGACCCCGTTGGCGGCGTCGGCGTAGACGTCGACGAGGACGCGACCGAGGAGCTCGGCGAGGGTCAGGTCCTCGACCTTGTCCACCAGCAGCCCGAGCCGGCCCACCACCTTGCCGGCCCGCACGTGGAAGACCTGCACGGCGGCCTCGAGCTCGTCCTCCGCCACGCCTACCACGTCGAGGTCCTCGGGACGGTCGAGCTCCATCTGGCGCACGGCGTCGGCGGCGCGTACGGCCTCGAGCCGATCACGCAGCCTGGCCGCCCGCTCGAACTCCAGCGCGGCGGCGGCCTCCCCCATCGCCCGTTCGAGGGCCTGTTCGAGCGGCGCGGTGCGCCCGGCGAGGAAACCCATGACGTCCTCGACCATGGCGCCGTACTCCTCGTGGCCGACCCGACCGACGCACGGGCCGCAACAACGCTCGATGTGGAAGAGGAGGCACGGCCGCCCGAGGCGCTCGTGCGTGCGGAACTTGGCGTCCGAGCAGGTGCGCAATGGATAGGACCTCAGGAGCAGGTCGAGGGTGCCGCGGATGGCGCCCACGTTGGGGTAGGGGCCGAAGTAGCGCACCCCAGCCCGCTTGCGCCCCCGGACCACCGCCGGGCGCGGCCACTCGTCGCCGACGGTGACGGCGAGCCACGGGTAGCTCTTGTCGTCCTTCAGGCGGACGTTGAAGCGGGGCTGGTGCTGCTGGATGAGGTTGTGCTCGAGGAGCAGCGCCTCGGCCTCGCTGTCCACGACGACCCATTCGACATGGTCGGCTTGGGCGACCATCTGGGCCGTGCGGGGGGCGAGCAGCTGGGGGTCCTGGAAGTAGGCGCCGAGGCGCTGACGGAGCGACTTCGCCTTCCCTACGTAGAGCACGCGGCCCTCGGCGTCGACGAACTGGTACGAGCCGGGGCTGTCGGGGATCGTCGAGGGGGGTGGGCGGGTGACCACGGGCTCCAGTGTGCCCGCGCCCGGACGCCGGCGTGCCCGACCCGGCCAGGGCTCGGTGCCCCGGCGCGCAGCCGGGTGCCGTGGTGGGCATGCGGCACAGGCAACGAGGAGCGGCCTAGAGTGGGGGCATGCCGGCCTGGTATCCGGCGACACAGACCGCTCCGGGGCCGACATCCCCGCGGATGGGCGACCAGGCTGTCCCCGCCGGCCACATCCGGAGCGCCTCCCCAAGGGGGTAGCACGACGATGATCCGGTTGCAGGCGGCGCTTCCCGAGCGCTACACGTCCGCGACGCCCGACGAGCTCGCCGCCATGATCGCCACGGCAAGGCAGGCTCTCGGCGAGCGAGTCCTCGTCCTCGGCCACCACTACCAACGTGACGAGGTGATGCGGTGGGCCGACGCCCGCGGCGACTCCTTCGCCCTCTCCCGAACGGCCGCCGAGCGACGTGACGCCGAGTTCGTGGTGTTCTGCGGTGTCCACTTCATGGCCGAGTCGGCGGACATCCTGACGGGGGAACACCAGCAGGTCGTGCTGCCCGACCTGAACGCGGGGTGCTCGATGGCGGACATGGCCGACCTCGACGCCGTCGAGGAGGCCTGGGACGTGCTCGCCACGGTCACCGACGTCGAGCGGGTCGTGCCGGTCACCTACATGAACTCCTCGGCCGCTCTCAAGGCCTTCGTGGGACGCAACGGCGGTGTCGTGTGCACGTCCTCGAACGCCCGGGCCGTGCTGACCTGGGCCGTCGGGGACCGCCGGGGCTCCGACGGGACGCCCCGCGGCGACCAGGTCCTCTTCTTCCCCGACCAGCACCTCGGTCGCAACACCGGCTACCAGCTCGGCTTCGGCGCCGACGACATGGCCGTGTGGGACCCGCGGCTCGCCCGTGGCGGGCTCGACGACGCCACCCTCAAAGCGGCGACGCTCCTGCTGTGGAAGGGGCACTGCTCGGTCCACCAGCGGTTCCGACCCGAACATGTCGCCGCCTTCCGCGAGGAGCACCCGGGCGCCCTCGTCGTGGTGCATCCCGAGTGCGCCCACGACGTCGTGGAGGTCGCCGACCTCGTCGGCTCGACCGACTTCATCATCAAGGCGGTCGCCGAGGCGCCACCGGGGTCCGTGGTCGGGGTCGCGACGGAGATCCACCTCGTCGACCGGCTCGCCGGCGAGACACCCGACAAGATCGTCCGCTCGATCGACCCGCTCGTCTGCCCGTGCTCGACCATGTACCGCATCGACGCGGCACACCTCGCCTGGGTCCTCGACGGGCTCGTCGAGGGCGAGGTGCGCAACCGGATCGCCGTCGACGAGGAGACCGCGCACTGGGCTCGCGTCGCCCTCGAGCGCATGCTGGCGACCGTCTGAGCAGCGGCGCCTGAGCAGCGGCGCCTGAGGCCAGCCGGTCAGAGGCTGCCGTTCCGTATCCGGAGCGCCGCCGTCGTCACCCCGACGTCGGCGGGCCGGTCGTCGTCGGACCCGACGCCGTGGTCGTCGTGGAGGAGCGCCCGGTCGTCGTCGGACCCGACGCCGTGGTCGTCGTCGTGGAGCTCGGCACCGTCACCACCGGCGAGGTGCACCCGGCCGGCGGCACACCGCTGCCCTGCTGACCGGGCATGAGGACGGTGCCGGCACAGCCGAAGTCGGCGAACGTGCTGGTGAGCGTCACCGAGGCGCCGTCGGTGAAGTGGGCGATGGCCTCCGACCGGAGGATGTACCCGGAGGTGCCCACCGAGACGAGGTCCGTCGTCCCCGTGTAGCCAAGGCTCGCCAACTGCTTCAGCGACTGCTCGATGGCCGCCTGCTCCTCCGTGCTCGTGCCGGGAAGGCTCGCTTCGGCCGCCGGGGTGATGGGCACTGCGTACGTGGTGGCGGCCTGGCCGTCCACGGTCGCCGTCCCCACCTGGTCAGCCGAGGTGACCTCGTTCTGGGCGAGGTCGAGGTACCCCGTGGGGCTAGCCATCGCCAGCACGGCCACGGGGCCCTCGCGCTCGCCCAGCGAGGAGCCCACCACCCCGCTGAACCGGCTCAACGTCGTGCCGCCGGTCGACTGGCCGTCGACCGGTGTCGGCGCCAGCCCGCCGTCGCCACCGGAGAGCTCCCAGACCTTGGTGGCGTCGACGCGCACCGATACCGACAGGCCCCCCGTCGGGTTGCCCCTCGGGCCCTCGGTGCCGAGCTGCGCCGTTGCCACCATGGCGTACGGGTGGACGTCGATGATCCCCGAGCCGGTCACCATGGTCGGCATGGCCGGAGCCGCGTGGAAGCAGGCCGTGGTCGGGGGGGCCGCAGGGACGGTGATTGGGACAGATCCCGCCCCGACGGTGAGCGCGCCCGACCCACCCGGGGTCGCTCCCCCGGCGACGGTGCCCGAGGGTCCCGTCGCACCGCCGCCCGGCGCGGGGACCGGGACGCACGTCGTGGTCGTGGAGCCGTTGGACCGCGGTTCCGTCTGCGTGAGCCGGTAGCTCATGTCGAAGCTGCCCGACGCCGTGGTCGCACTGAGGGCGCCGAGGACGGCGCGCGCGGCACCGGGTGTCCCGCCCCGTGCCGGCGTCGACGTCGAGGTGGAAGTTGACGGCACCGCGACGTGGGCGCCGGTGCCGGAGACCACAAGCCCCGCGGGGATTGCCACCGCTGCCACGACGACCGCCGCCGCAGCAGCCCGGAGCGCCGTCGCGCCGCGCGCTCGGGGCAACCGAGCCGGCTCGTCCTCGAGGTAGACGGGTGCTTCGTCGGCACGCTCGTCTCCACCGGATCGACCCGACCACCACCACCGTCGTCCGCCGCCACTGCCCGCCATGCCCGCGCCTCCTGCTCGACCGCCGGACGGTCGCCCGTTGGGCGGTACCGGCGACGGCATCCATCGGCCGCGCCGGGTCCGCCCCGAGCGTAGCTCGCTCGATCGATCGCGCGCACGACCTTCCGTAATCCCCGTAAACTCAGTAACACCCCTGGTCATATGTGTCGCGAGAGCAGCCTGTACAGCTGCCTCCCCGCCAGCCTGGACGACGGAGGCGACCAGCTTCGCGGCCACGGCCGGCGCTCGGGCGGGTTGCTCGCCGAACGCGTCGACGAGGAGCGCGGCCAGGTCTTCGGTGGCCGGGAGCCGGCGCCCGGCGAGACGTTCGAAGACGGCACGGAACAGCGGCACCGCCAGCACGGCCTCGATGCGGGCGCTCCGGGCCGCCGCGGCGTCGCTCGACAGCGCGGCGAGAGCCCGCTCGGTCGCGACCACCGCGGCCGTGCGCGAGGACACGAGGCCGAAGCATCGAGCGCTGGCCAGCCGGGCGAGGTAGGCGCCGTTGCGCACGCCGCTGTAGCCCAGCGCGGCGGCCAGCGTCGCCGGTGCCACGCTTCCCCCGGCGCGCACGGCGATCGCCGCCGTCTCGAGGCTCGCCTCGAGGTCGTAGCTCACCGACCGGAACGCTGAACGTGCCATCGTCTCCCCGCTGCCGCCTTCCCGCCCCCACCGACGTGGGCTCCAGTGTCGCGCCCCGCTGTCGGGGGGAGCGTGACTCCTCTGCTCCCTGCTCCTCGCTCTCCGCTTCCACGTCCCGCCCCGGAGGCCAGGAGCGCCCTAGTCTTCCTGCGTGAGCGCTCCCCACCTCCTCGACGATCGCGTCCTCGGAGAGGCGAGCAGCACGTTCGCTGCCGTCGAGGCGGCGGTGCGCTCCGTGTTCGTCGGGCCGCGACCAGAAGTGGTCACCGTGGCGCTCGCCTGCCTCGTAGCTGGTGGGCACCTGCTCGTCGAAGACCTCCCCGGCATGGGGAAGACGACGTTGGCCAAGGCTCTCGCCGGCGCGCTCGGCCTCGAGGTGCGACGGGTGCAGTGCACGGCGGACCTGTTGCCCGCCGACGTCCTCGGCGCCATGGTGCTCGACCCGGCGAGCGGCCAACCCCGGTTCCGGCGCGGACCGGTGTTCACCAACGTCCTGCTCGCCGACGAGCTCAATCGTGCGTCTCCTCGCACCCAGTCGGCCCTGCTCGAAGCCATGGAGGAGCACCAGGTGTCGGTGGACGGCACCACCGTCGCCCTCCCCCACCCCTTCATGGTCATCGCCACACAGAACCCCTTCGACATGGCCGGGACGTCGCTTCTGCCCCACAGCCAGAGGGACCGCTTCCTGGCGCGTGTGGCGCTCGGCTACCCGGGTGCCGACCACGAGCTCGCCCTGCTCGCCGGCGCGGGAGGGGCGACCGGGCTCGCCGCGCTCGAGCCCGCCGTCACTCCAGCCGGCCTCGTAGCCCTCATGGAGGTCGCGGCCCGCGCTCACGCCTCGGATGCGCTCCTGCGCTACGTGCACGACCTCGTCTCGGCGACTCGCGGCCATCCGACCATCGCCGTCGGTGCCTCGCCCCGGGCTGCTCTCGCGCTCCTCGCCGCCGCCAGAGCCGTCGCGGTCTCCCAGCACCGTCCCTATGTCACGGCCGACGACGTCCAAGCCATGGCCGTGCCGGTGCTCGCCCACCGGCTCCTGCTGGAGCCGGGCGCACAGCGCGCCGGCGAGGTCGCCGAGACGCTGGTCGCCGAGGTGGTCGTCCAGGTGCCGGCGCCGTCGCCGTGGCACGGCAAGAGCCCCGTCCCGGACCGACCCACCTGACATGGAGGACCTCGGGCCGGGCGGAACGCGGGAGCCTCCGGTGCCCTGGTTCCGCCTCACCGTGCGGGGTGCCGCCATTGCCGTCGTGGCTGGTGGGGGCTGGCTTCTCCTCGCCCTCGCCCCATCGCGAGGGCGCGTGCTCGCCCCCGTCGCCGCGTCGGCGACCGCCGTGCTGCTCGCGGGCATCTTCGCGACCATCCGGGCACACGCTCGGTGCCGCGTCGCGGTCGCCACCCATGCCGTGCCCTCCGTCTCGGAGGTGGGCGCGGCGGCGGTCTTGCGCATCACGATCACCAACCGGGCTCCCCGCCCGTGCACCGGAGCGGTGGTCGCCTTGGCCGCGGGCGGCACCTTCGCGCCGATGCGCTCCGTGGTGCCCGTCCGTTCCATCGGCCCGGGCTGTTCCGAGACGATCGAGGTTCCCCTGTCGACGGTCAGGCGCGGACGGCAGGCCGGTAGCCCCGGTCGGTTGTGGCTGCTCGACCCCTTGGTCGCTACCGGCACCGCCATTGCACCGCTGCCGGCATGGTCGCACGTCGTGGTCCCGGTGGGCTGCCCGCAGGACGACGGGCCGCTGCCGGTGAGCTCGGGAGCGCACCGGCACCCGGCGAGCGACCGCGGTGGTGACGGCTGCGACGGGGTGGGTGAGCTCGCCGGGCTCCGGCCCTATCGCACCGGCGACCGTCTGCACCACCTGCACTGGCCATCGCTGGCTCCGGGCCGTACGCCGCTCGTCCGGACCTTCGGCGACGCGGCGCCTGGCGAGGACGTCTCCCTCGTCATCGACGACCGCTCCGGCGTCCATCGACGGGACGGCTTCGACCGTGTGCTGGCGGCCTGCCTGGGGATGGTCGACACCTACCACGGCTGGGGCCTGGAGGTGGGTGTCCACACCCTGTCGGGGCGTGCCCTCCCGGCACCTCTCGGGGAAGGCGGACGGATGGAGCTCGCCGTCGAGCTCGCCGGACTGGAGCCCACGAGACCTGTTCCGGACGAGTGGGCTCAGCCCGGGCGGCCCGCTGCGGTGGTCGTCACCTCGCCTGGCGGAGCGATCTCCCTTGCCGAGCTGCTCCCAGTGGCGGTCACCGTCGTGGTGGCCCCGTGAGCGCCGGGCTCGGCACCACTGCGCCGGTGGACCCGCCGCCGACCGGGCTCGCCGGGGGTCCGACGTGGTCCTGCGAGACGGCACTGGTGGCGGCGTCGCTCGTCGGCGGGTGGGCGCTCGTGCACCTGGTGCGCTCGTCGCCCACCCACCACGCCATCGTGCCCGTGCTCGTCGTGTGCGCCACGGTGGCGACCGCCTCGGCCGCCGCAGGACGCCGCTGGAAGCCGAGCGTGCTCGTGCTCGCCGGCGTGCCCGTCTCCCTGCTCGCTGCGACGTGGGTCGTGCTGCCGGGCGCCACGCGGGACGGGCTGCCGACACCCACCACCCTCCGCGTCCTCCACCATGCCCTTGTCGCCGCCCGCCCCACCTTGACGGCGTTCTCTCTGCCCCTGTCGGCGGGGCGGGGGATCGTGTGGCTCGCTGCCGGGCTCGGCGCCACGGCTGCGGTCGCGGCCCGGACGCTGCTCGCCGCGTCCCGGCACGAGCGAACCGGCTCGCCCTTGTCCCTCGGTCCACTCGCGCCCATGGTGGCCCTCGTCGTCGCCAGCGGCCTGCTCCGCCCCGATGTCACGGCGGTCGCCCTGGCCACCGTGGCTGCCGCGCTCTGCCTCCTCGGCCTCGCCCTCAGGCATGGCCGGGGAACGGCGCGTCCGCCCGGCCGCCCGAACCGACACGCTGGACGTAGCGGTGCGGTCGTCATGGCTGGCGTCGGGGTCCTCGCCGCCACCGGGACGGCGTTCGGGGTGGCCGCGGCGGCACCCGTTCCGGCTCGGCGGCCGACCGTGGCCACGCTGCTGTTGCAGGACCGCGTCACGACCGCCCGTCAGGAGCACGCGAGGCTCGTCGTGTTCACGGCGCGGGCGGCCGTGCCCACCTACTGGCAGGTGGCCACATTGAGCCGCTTCCGCAAGAACCGGTGGCTACCTGGCCCCACGGTGGCTGCCGTAGCTGCGGGCCGGCCGCTCGCTGCGCTCCCCGCGTCCTCGCCGCCGGGGCTCCCTGATGGCGGAACGACGGGACGTGTCGCAGCGTTCCGAGTCGAACTGCACGCCTACAGTGGGAGGCTGCTCCCAGCGCCCCCCGGAACGGTGTCGGCCTCGCCGTCGTCGGCGATCGCCGTCCGTACCGGCGTCGGCGCGGTCGTCTGGCAGGGGCAAGGTCAGGTGCCCGTCCCGTTCCGCTACCTCGCGACCGCGTCCGTGGCGCCGCTGGGCCCGGCCGCATCGGGCACCTCCGCGCCGTCCGGGTCCGCGGCTTCTGACCTCGCGCTCCCCCCGCTCCCACCCCCTGTCGCCAACCTGGCCCGCCAGGCGGTCGCCGGGGCGACGTCGCCCCTTGCCCGCGTCCGGGCCCTCCTTGCCTTCTTCGCCACAGGGGGGTTCCGCTACGTGACGACCCCGCCGCCCCCTCCTGCCGGCAGCGACCCACTGGTGTGGTTCCTCACCACGAGCCGTCGTGGGTCGTGCCAGCAGTTCGCAGGAGCCTTTGCCGTCCTTGCCCGTCTCGACGGACTGCCTACCCGGGTCGCCGTCGGGTTCACGTCGGGGTCGCTCCAGCCCGATGGCGAGACGGTCGTCCGCGGGAGCGATGCCCACGCGTGGCCGGAGGTGTACCTCGGAGCCGGACTCGGGTGGCGGTCCGTCGAGCCGACCCCGGCGGCCGGCGACGGTTCCCTCGTCCCTGCCACCGTGCTCCGACCGTCGGGCTCGTCCGAAGTCCCCGGCACCGGCGCCGCGAGCCAGGGGCCCACGGCCCAGCCGCCTCCGACGACGACGGTCACCTCGCCAACGGCGACCCCCACCACGGCCAGCCCGGCACCGACCACGCCGTCGGCAACCAGCCCACCGCCGCCCGCGACACCACCGGGTTCGGGTGTCGGCCATGCCGGAATGCCCGTCGGGGTCCCCGCGCTCGCCATCGTGCTGGCCGGAGCGGCAGTCGCGGCCGCCATCGTGCTGGGCTTCGCCTCGCGTCGCACGCTCCAGTGGCGTGTCGCTCGCCGCCTCCGTCGCCGCGGGTGGGGTGCCCCGGCGTCGACGGTGCTGGCGGCATGGGCCGAGCTCGATCGTCGGCTCGCTCGGTCCGGTTGGGCTCGTCCCCCGCACCGCACCGCCATCGCCCACGCTCGTGCCGTCGGGGCCGGGCTCCCTCCCGCCTTCGCCGCCGACTTGGCCCTGGTGGCCACCGAAGCGGACGCGGCGGTCTTCGCCCCCGATCCGCCGTCGTCGGCCACTGCCGCGGACGTGGTCGCGGCAACCCGGCGGCTCCGGCGGGCCCTGACCGCTGGCCGTGCCCAGCGCCGGCCGCGAGTCAACCCTCGGAGGCCCGGGAGCG
>JAJZJT010000309.1 GCA_021809995.1 Actinomycetes bacterium | reverse complement strand
CACGAAGACGACGCGCCCACCGGGTTCGCGGGCGACGCACGCGCCGCCGGGGGCCGGCTCGCCTACCGTCAGCTCGACCAGGTCGCCGGGGGACGTCACCGGGCGGTTGTACCACGGCGCCGGCACCAACGGGACGCTACGGTGGCTCCGCCCGCCACCCAGCCGGGCCGCCGCAGCGCCACCCAGCCGGGCCGCCGCACCGCCCCCGCCGGGTCGCACCGCCCGCCCGAGGAGGACCAGATGGACGTTCGCGAAGCCCTGTACACGACGCGTGCCATGCGCCGGGTGAAGTCCGACGCCGTACCGCTCGACGCCCAGGCCCGCATCCTCGACGCCGCCATCCGGGCACCGTCGGGTGGCAACTCGCAGAACTGGCGTTTCCTCCTCGTCGACGACCCCACGGTGATCGGACGGATCGGACCCCTCTACCGCGACAGCATCGAACGGCTGTGGCGCACGGTCTACGCGGACCGCATCGCCCGGGCTGCGGCCGAGCCCGACGCTCCCGACAGCGTCGAGATGCGCAAGGTGCAAGCGTCGGCCCAGTGGCTCGCCGACCATTTCGAGGAGGTCCCGCTCTTCCTCTTCGCCTTCGCGCAGTCCGACCCGACGGGCGGCTCGATCTTCCCCGCGGTGTGGAGCGCCCAGTTGGCCGCCCGGGCCGAGGGCATCGGCAGCTCCCTGACCGCCGTGCTCGGCTTCTTCCACCCGGTCGAGACCCTGGAGATCCTCGGTGTCCCCCGCGACCAGGGATGGACGATGGCCTGCTGCGTGAGCTTCGGCTACCCGACGGGCCGGTGGGGCGTCGCCCCGCGCCGACCCGTCCACGAGGTCTCCTTCCGCAACGCGTGGGGGGAACCGGTCGGCTTCGAGGTCGACGAGCCCCTCTGGCCAGGTGACGCCTGATCGGCGCGGCACCCGAGCCGTGCGGAGCTCACGGTTCAGCCGGGCCGTCGTCGACGAGGGCCTTGCCCAGCCCTTCGAGCGGGTCGGGCCGGTCGTCGGACTCGGTCCGTAGCGCCCGCGACAGAACGGCATGGTGGAGGTAGAGCGTGGCGATGTAGGTGAGCTCGAGAAGCTCCTCGTCGGAGAGGTGGGCCCGCAGCGACTCGAAGAGCGAGTCGGGGACGCGGCCGTGGTCGAGGACGAGGCAGTCGGCGTAGGCGAGGACGAGCCGGTCGACTGCGTCGAAGCACTCGGCGGCCTGCCAAGCCGGCAGGGCGTCGACGACCTCGTCGGGCACGCCGAGCTTCCGCAGGGCGAGGCAGTGCTGCGAGAAGACGAAGGCGCTGCCGGCCGACCATCCGACCCGCGCCTGGGCCAGCTCGCGGCGACGGGGGTCGAGCTTCCGTTCCGTGCTCTGGTACAGGAGGAATCCGGCGACGGCGTGCTGGAGCACGTCGGGGACGAGCGCCATGACCGTCCACCAGTCACCACGGGTGCCAGTCGCCGTGCCCGGCTCGGCCACGGGGTCGCGGTCGCCGAAGAGGTGGTCGTAGACGGCGGTCACCACGGGGTCGTCGGACCCTGTGCGCGGCACCTGGCGGAGGCGTCCCACGCCGGCCTCAGCCCGCCGTGGCTGCCGGCGGGACCGGTGCGTTCGCCGGGGCGTGCCGCACGTCGCCCTCCTCGAGCGGGCGCGTCCAGCACGCCAGCTCGAGGAGGATCCCGTCGGGGTCGCGGAAGTAGACCGAGCGGATGAAGACGCCGGGGTGCACGGCCTTCGCGATGCCCCACTCGCTGTCGTCGTGATTGGCCACCTCGGTGCAGTCGACGCCGGCAGCGACCAGGCGGTCCCGGTACTCAGCGATGCGGTCGGCCGGCACCGTGAAGGCCACGTGGTTCATCGAGCCCACGGCGCTCGTGATGCTCCCCTGGTCGGGACGCCCGGAGGGGGCCGAGATGCCGGGGACGCCGTCGGGCGCATCGGGGAACCAGAAGAACGCCAGGCAATCACCTCCGCCGCAGTCGAAGAAGAAGTGCTGCCCCATGCCGGCCGGCAGCTCGATGGTCTTCACCAGCGGCATGCCGAGGACGTCGCGGTAGAAGGCGACGGTCCGTTCCATGTCGCGGCACACGAGTGCGAGATGGTTGACCCCGCCCCATTCGATCGCCGTTGCAGCCGTCGCGCGCTCGGGACCGGGAGCTGCCCTCTTCCGCTCCGACGTGGTCGTCATCGCTCCCCTCCTCCCCAGCCCGGTCCCCCGGCCCCCGGGCCCCCCGGTGCCGCCGGATCGCACCAGTCTGGCATGACCGACCCGCGGAGGCCCCAGCCCGCGGGGCGACCCCCCGTGCCGACCGCCGGGTGCGGGTCGCGGCGGTCCTCCGAGCGCGGCATACGCCCCGCTTCCACCGAGCGGCCGGGCCCGAAGGTGCCGGGCAGCTCGCCTACAGTGGTGCAGTCGTCGACGCCGGTACCGTCCGGCGACGGCACGCGGGTGTAGCTCAATGGCAGAGCCCCAGCCTTCCAAGCTGGTCATGCGGGTTCGATTCCCGTCACCCGCTCCAGTCGTCGACGTCGAGCAGCACCCGCCTGGCCGGACCAGTCGGTTCGCCGGACCGCTGACTCAGGAGCCGGCGGCGACAGCACGCAATTCGGCCACGGCCTCGCCGATCACCGCCTCGAGGGGACGCCCGTCGCCGTCGCCGTCGCCGGCCCAGCACTCGAGGGCGACCCGCAGGACGGTCATCCCGGCGTCGGCAGCCAGGCTGGCGGCCGGCTCGGTCACGCCCCGCTCCCGCAGGGCAGCCGCCACCGCCGCTGCGTAGTCGGCCAGCTTGGCCAGCTCGCGCTCGCGCAGCTCGGGGTTGGCGGCGATGACAGCGTGGCGCTGTCGTGCGAGGTCGCGCCGTCCCTCGCCCAGCATCGCGGCGGCAGCATCGAGCCCGTGCGCCACAGCGACGAGCGCCGGAGCGTCGGACGGCGCACCGGTGACCCCGGCCACGATCCGCTCCCGCAAGACGTCGGAGCCACCGAAGAGCACCTCCCGCTTGTCGGCGAAGTGGCGGAAGAACGTGCGCTCGGTGAGCCCGGCGCGGGCGGCGATCTCGGCCGCGGTCGTCTGGTCGAAGCCGCGCTCCGCGTAGAGCGCGAGCGCCGCCTCCCGCAGGCGGCCACGGCTGTCCGGCTGCCATCGGCCCACGTCGGGCATCCTAGCGTTGACAGTCACTGACATCGTCGCGTACACTGATGTCAGTAGCTGACATCGCCTGCCGCC
>JAJZJT010000308.1 GCA_021809995.1 Actinomycetes bacterium | reverse complement strand
CCGCCCGACGGGCGGCGGCGGCGGCGCGCTCCGGGCCGGCACCCGTGCGCACGACCCGAGCCCCCGCAGAGCCGGCCATCGCCGCCTCGACGCGCAAGGGCGTCAGGACGAGCAGGCCGGAGCCGTGCTCGTCGGTGCCGGCGCCATGCGCCGGTCCGTCCGTGCCCGCCGGGTTCAGGACGCCCTCCGGAGCCATCGCCCGAGCGCCATCACCGGGAAGACCAGGCGGTAGAGGTGGTAGTTGATGTAGAAGTCACCGGGGAACCCTGTGCCGGTGAAGTACGGCTCGTCCCATGATCCGTCGGGGCGCTGGTTGGCGACCAGCCACGCCACTGCCCGCTCGGCCACCTGGCCCCGCTCGCCCGCGGCCACGAGGGCGAGGAGGGCCCACGCCGTCTGGGATGGCGTCGACGCACCCCGTCCCCGCCACGCCGGGTCGCGGTACGAGCGGAGGTCCTCGCCGAAGCCCCCGTCGCCGTTCTGGTGGTCCTCGAGCCACCGCACCGCGCTGCGGACCCGCTCGTCACCCGGGTCGACGCCGGCGGCGATCAGGGCGGGGACCGCAGCCCCCGTCCCGTAGACGTGGTTGGCGCCCCACCGGCCGAACCACGAACCGTCGGCCTCCTGCTGGGCCGAAAGCCACGCCACCCCTCGCTCGACGACGGGGCGGGACGCGGTCGGCTCGGCGGCGAGCATCTCGACGACGTGGGCCGTGACGTCTGCGCTCGCCTCGTCGATGACCTCGCCGAAGTCGCAGAAGGGAAGCGAGCGGCAGACCTGGCGGTCGTTGTCGACGTCGAAAGCTCCCCACCCGCCGCCGCGGCACTGCATCGCCTCGGTCCACGCCACGGCACGCCGGCACGCGGCGTCCGCGTCGACCGCGAGCGCCGGATGGGCGGGGCTCTTGGCCCGGCGCAGCGCCAGCACGACCTCGGCCGTGTCGTCGACGTCGGGATAGTTGTCGTTCTCGAACTCGAAGGCCCAGCCTCCCGGCGGGGTGCGACGGCGCCGGACCGCCCAGTCGCCGACCGTGCGCACCTCCTCGCCCACGAGCCAGCGCGCCGCGCGCTCGAGCGCCGGGTCGCCGGCCGCCACCCCGGCGTCCCCGAGCGCCACCATCGCGAGCGCGGTGTCCCACACGGGTGACTGGCAGGCCTCGAGCCGGCGCCCCCGCTCGTCTCGGACCACGAAGCCCTCGAGCCCGTCCAGCCCCGCCCGGACGGCCGGGTGGTCGAGCGGGTAGCCCTGCAGGTGGAGGGCGAGGACCGAGTACACCCACGGTGGCTGGATGCCGCCCCACGAGCCGTCGGCCTCCTGACGGGCGAGGATCCACCGTTCGGCCAGGGCCAGCGAGAGCGTGCGCACCGGGTTCCTGCCGATCCGACCGTAGGCGTGGAGGACGCGGTCGAGCTTCTCCCACGCCGACGACGACCAGAAGGGGTGGACCCGGCCGGGTGCGACCGGCCTCGCCCCGGGGTCGGCGCGCAGCTCGTCGAGGTCGAAGCCGAGGGACCGGACAGGGCGGTGGGTGGCGACCACGGTGAGGGCCACGATCGTCTGACGGGCCCAGCAGGCGAAGTCGTAGACGTTGAGGGGCACCCACGAGGGCAGGAGGACCACTTCGGGGGGCAGCGCCGGGAGGGCGTCCCACGGCCACTGCCCGAAGAGGGCAAGCCACAGCCGGGTGAAGACACGGGCGCGCTCGAGCCCGCCGCTCGCCCGCACGAACGTCGCGGCCTGGCTCATGTGCGGCTCGTCGGGCCGGTCACCGGCCAACCGGAGGGCGACGTAGGCCTCGGCGGTGGTGGAGAGGTCGCCCGGACCACCGAAGAACGTGGCCCACGTGCCGTCCTCGCGTTGGCACGACCGGATCCATCGGGCCGCCTCATCGGTCTCCTCGGCCGTGCGGATGCCGAGGAACTGCCGGAGGAGGAGGTCCTCGGCGTCCATGGTCACGTTGGTCTCGAGCTCGCCCTTCCACCAGCCCTCGTCGTGCTGCAGGCTGCGCAGGCAGTCGACGGCAGCATCGAGGCACACCTCCGCGGCGTCGCCGGCCACAGAGGACCCGACGGCGGTCGACGTACGTTGGACGTCGGTCACCTCAGGCGTCCCGGTCCACGACGAAGCGGGCGACGGCCCGCAGCTCGGCGTCGACCGGCCCGGGCACCTCGGCCGAGGTCAGCGCTTCGAGCGCGGCCTCGAGGAAGCGTCGCGCCTCGGACTCGGCGCGGTCGCGGCCACCGCACGCCTCGACCAGGGAGGCCGCCCGGGCCACCTGCGCCTCGTCGAGCGCCTCGAGCTCGAGCAGCTCCTGGAGCTCCTCGGAGGCGCTCCCGCCGGCGTGCATGGCCGCCACGATGGGGAGCGTCTTCTTGCGGTCGCGCAGATCGCTGCCGGCCGGCTTGCCCGTCACCTGGGGGTCGCCCCAGATGCCGAGGACGTCGTCGACCGCCTGGAAGGCCAGGCCGACGTTGAGGCCGAAGTCGCCGAGGGTCTCGGCGAGCCGGGGATCGCCTTCGGCGAGGGGCACCCCGATCGAGGAGGCGCAGGCCAGCAGCACGGCTGTCTTGCCGAGGGCGATCGCCGTGCACTCGTCCGGGGTGATGTCGGTCCGCGTCTCCGAGGCCATGTCCTCGGCCTCGCCGGCGATGAGGGCGGAGGTTGCGAACGCGAGGGCTCGCGAGGCCGCCCGGGGGCCGGGCCCGGGCAGCTCGAGCAGCGTCTGGTGCGAGAGGGCGAGGAGGGCGTCGCCGGCGATGACGGCGGTGCCGACGCCGTAGACCGCCCACACCGTCGGCCGGTGGCGCCGTTCGACGTCGTGGTCGATCACGTCGTCGTGGAGCAGCGAGAAATTGTGCAGGAGCTCGACGGCGACCGCACCGGGCAGACCGACCTCGGCCGGGGCCCCGGCCGCCTCGGCCGAGAGCAGCGCGAGCGTGGCCCGGACGAACTTTCCGCCCGGAGCGCCGGTCGGCGCACCGTTCGGGTCGCACCAACCGAGGTGGTACTCGACGGGCAGGCGGAGACCCGTGCTCAGCCGGGCCACCGCCTCCTCGAGAGCCGGGCGGACGAGCGCCTGGGCGCGGCCGATCGCCGGCGGCACGCGAGCGCCTCCCGGCTCGGTGGCGTCGGTGGTGGCAGTGACAGCGGTCACGCGGGGACCTCCTCGGGGACTCGGGCGGGGACGCCGGCGGCGCCGAGGGCACCGGCCGCTGCGGCCGT
>JAJZJT010000307.1 GCA_021809995.1 Actinomycetes bacterium | reverse complement strand
TTGCCACCACGGCCGCCACGGCTGCCGCTCGTGGCCGGCCAGCGTCGTGCTGACGTCGGCAGTCGGGTGGCTCAGCCTGCCTGCCGGGCCACGGCCTCGGCGGCCCGGGCCGCCGCCTCGGGGTCTCCGAGGTACTCGGCCGAGCGCACGGTGAGGTCGTCGTCGAGGCGGTAGCGGAAGGGGATGCCCGTCGGGATCTCGAGCCCGACGATGTCCCCGTCGGCGATGCCGTCGAGGTGCTTGCGCAGCGCCCGGATGCTGTTGCCGTGGGCGACCACCAGCACGGCGCCCCCCCGGGCGCCCTCGGCCCGGAGGTCGGGCACGATGGCGTCCTGCCAGTAGGGGATGGCCCGCACCACCACGTCGGCGAGGCACTCGGTGCGGGGCAGGGCCTCCGCCGGCACGTCGCGGTAGCGGGGGTCACCGGCCGCCAGGCGCTCGTCGCCCTCGGGCAGCTCGGGCGGCGGGGTGTCGTAGCTGCGCCGCCAGAGCTTCACCTGGTCGGCCCCGAACCGCTCCGCCGTCTCCTTCTTGTTCCGGCCCTGCAGGTCCCCGTAGTGGCGCTCGTTGAGCCGCCAGTGGCGCCGCACCGGCAGCCAGCTGCGCCCCGCCGCGTCGAGGACGAGGTTGGCCGTGCGGACGGCCCGGGTCAGCACCGACGTGTGGACGACCCGGAGGTCGAGGTCGGCGGCCTCGGCGAGCAGCCTGCCGGCGGAGCGGGCCTCCTCCTCGCCCTTCGTCGAGAGGTCGACGTCGTACCACCCGGTGAACAGGTTCTCGGCGTTCCACAGCGACTCGCCGTGGCGGAGCAGGACCAGGTCGAGCATGGGAGCAGCGTACCCCGCACCCCGCGCTCGGTCGGGGGTGCGGGCAGAGCCGGAAGGCGGTCCGTCCGGAGATGCCTGGCGGGCACCGCGCTGGCCCTCCCCCGGAACGGTGCCCCACCGGTGCGCTGGCGGGGGGAAGGTCACCCACCACCCCGCGCCCGACCGGCCCCGACTGGTCTCGGTGGGCACGGACGCCCAGGTCACAGCGGTGAGCTGGGCGTCACATCGCCTGGTGAAAGAAACCTGACACGAAGGCCATCAACTTTGTTATACTCAGTGTTCGGAATGCACCGTCGGTGCGATGGTCCACAGCGTGCGCCGGGCGTCGGAGCGCACCGCAGGCAGCGAGGAGGCAGTGATGGCCAAGGCAGTGGGAATCGACCTCGGGACGACGAACTCGGTGGTCAGCGTGCTGGAGGGCGGTGAGCCCGTCGTCATCCCCAACGCCGAGGGCGGCCGCACCACGCCGTCGGTGGTCGGCTTCGCCAAGTCGGGCGAGGTCCTCGTCGGCGAGGTGGCGAAGCGCCAGGCGATCACCAATCCCGATCGGACGATCCGCTCGGTCAAGCGCCACATGGGCACCTCTTGGACCGTCGACATCGACGGCAAGGGGTACACCCCGCAGGAGATCTCCGCCCGCATCCTGGGCAAGCTGAAGCGCGACGCCGAGGCGTTCCTGGGCGACACCGTCACCCAGGCCGTGATCACCGTCCCCGCCTACTTCGACGACGCCCAGCGGACGGCCACCAAGGAGGCGGGCACCATCGCCGGCCTCGAGGTCCTCCGCATCATCAACGAGCCGACGGCGGCTGCCCTGGCCTACGGCCTCGACAAGGAGGGCGCCGACCAGACCGTCCTCGTCTTCGACCTCGGCGGCGGCACCTTCGACGTCTCCATCCTCGAGATCGGCGACGGCGTCTTCGAGGTGAAGGCGACCTCGGGCGACACCCACCTCGGCGGCGACGACTGGGACCAGCAGGTCATGGACTGGCTCGTCAAGACGTTCAAGGACACCGAGGGCGTCGACCTCGCCAACGACAAGATGGCCATGCAGCGCCTGAAGGAGGCCGCCGAGAAGGCGAAGATCGAGCTCTCCCAGGTGCAGGAGACCCAGATCAACCTGCCCTTCATCACGGCCACCTCGGAGGGCCCGAAGCACCTCGACGTCAAGCTGACGCGGGCGACCTTCAACGAGCTCACCGCCGAGCTGGTTGGGCGGTGCCGCGGTCCTTTCGAGCAGGCCATCAAGGACGCCGGGCTGTCCAAGGGCGACATCGACCACGTGGTGCTCGTGGGCGGCTCGACCCGCATCCCCGCCGTGCAGGACCTCGTCCAGAGCCTGACCGGCAAGGAGGCCCACAAGGGCGTGAACCCGGACGAGGTCGTGGCCGTCGGCGCCGCGGTCCAGGCCGGCGTGCTGAAGGGCGAGGTGAAGGACGTCCTGCTCCTCGACGTGACCCCGCTCTCGCTCGGCATCGAGACGAAGGGCGGCGTCATGCACCGCCTGATCGAGCGGAACACGACCATCCCGACCAAGCGCTCCGAGGTGTTCACCACGGCCGAGGACAACCAGCCCTCGGTGGAGGTCCACGTGCTCCAAGGCGAGCGCGAGATGGCCATGTACAACAAGACGCTCGGCAAGTTCCAGCTCGTCGACCTGCCCCCGGCGCCCCGCGGCGTGCCCCAGATCGAGGTCACCTTCGACATCGACGCCAACGGCATCGTGCACGTCTCCGCCAAGGACCGCGCCACCGGCAAGGAGCAGTCGATGACGATCACCGGCCAGTCGTCGCTCGCCAAGGACGACATCGAGCGGATGGTGCGCGACGCCGAGGCCCACGCCGAGGACGACCGGCGCCGCAAGGAGGAGGCCGAGGTCCGCAACAACGCCGACACGCTCGTCTACCAGACCGAGAAGCTCCTGCGTGACCAGGGCGACAAGTTCGAGGGCGACGAGAAGTCGAAGGTCGAGACCTCCCTCGCCGACCTGAAGACCGCCCTGTCTGGCTCGGACCTCGAGGCCATCAAGTCGGCCACCGAGGCGCTCCTCACCGCCAGCCAGTCCTTCAGCCAGCGCCTTTACGAGCAGGCGGCCCAGGCCGACCAGGCCGGCGCGGCGACCGGCGGCGGTGCCGAGGAGCCCTCGGACGACGAGGTCGTCGACGCCGAGATCGTCGACGACAAGGAGTGATCGGCCATGGACGACCGGGACCACGGACCGGCCGTCGACGGTGAGCGGGTCGACGGGGACGAGCAGCGCCCCGCCGGCCCCGGACCGGAGGCAGCCGGCAGCGACGCAGGGACGGCAGGTGCCAGGGTGACGTCCCCGGCCGCCGGTGAAGGACCGGCCGCCGGTGAAGGCCCGGCCGCCGGGACGGCCGCGGGCGAGCCCACGG
>JAJZJT010000306.1 GCA_021809995.1 Actinomycetes bacterium | reverse complement strand
TGAGCGACCCCGCTCTCATCGAGGGGATCAAGGCGGCGGTGACGATCCCGGTGATGGCCAAGGCGCGCATCGGCCACTTCGCCGAGGCCCAGGTGCTGGCCGCGCTCGGCGTCGACTACATCGACGAGAGCGAGGTGCTCACGCCGGCCGACGAGGCGCACCACATCGACAAGTGGCCCTTCGCCGTGCCGTTCGTGTGCGGGGCGACCAACCTCGGCGAGGCGCTTCGGCGCATCTCGGAGGGCGCGGCGATGATCCGATCGAAGGGCGAGGCCGGCACGGGCAACATCGTCGAGGCCGTCCGTCACCTGCGCTCGATCCTCGGGGACATCCGGCGCATCACGCAGGCCGATCCGGCCGAGCAGTACGGCTGGGCCAAGGACCTCGCCGCGCCGATCGGCCTCGTCCAGGAGATCGCCGAGACGGGCCGGCTCCCGGTGCCGCTGTTCTGTGCGGGAGGCATCGCCACGCCTGCCGACGCCTCCCTCGTCATGCAGCTCGGCGCCGAAGCGGTCTTCGTCGGCTCCGGCATCTTCAAGAGCGAGGACCCGGCCCGCCGGGCGCGGGCGATCGTCGAGGCGACGGCCCACTACGCGGACGCCTCCCTCGTGGCCAAGGTGTCGACCGGCCTCGGCTCGGCCATGCCGGGGCAGGAGCTCGACGCGCTCGCCGTGCGGCTCGCCGAGCGCGGGTGGTGAGCTGATCACCGGCTCGGCGGGCGCCCGCCCGGTGGCGAGGGCCCGGTGATCGGCGTCCTCGCCCTCCAGGGCGACGTCCGCGAGCACCTGGGCGTGCTGGACCACCTCGGCGAGCCGGCGCGTCCCGTCCTCGTCCCGTCGGACCTCGGCGGGCTGAGCGGTCTCGTGCTGCCTGGCGGCGAGTCCACGACCCTGTCGCTGCTCCTCGCCTCGTCGGGGCTCCTCGGCCCTGTCGGGGACGCGCTGGCGGCAGGCCTGCCCGTCTTCGGCACGTGCGCTGGCATGATCCTGCTGGCCACCGGTGTCCTCGACGGGCGACCGGACCAGACGGGCCTCGGCATGATCGACGTGGCGGTCCGGCGAAACGGGTTCGGTAGTCAGGCGGCTTCCTTCGAGTGCGACCTGGACGTCGCGGCGTTGGGCCCGCCTCCGGTGCACGCCGTCTTCATCCGAGCGCCCCTCGTCGACGCGGTGGGAGAACGTGTCGAGGTCCTGGCCCGCCTGCCTGCTGCCGGCCAGGCGCCCGCAGCCGCCGCAGGCAGTCCGGTCCTGTGCCGGCAGGAAGGCGTCCTCGTCAGCTCGTTCCACCCGGAGCTGACCGTGGACGGCCGGGTGCATCGCTACTTTGTCGAGATGACCAAGGGGGCCTGAGCTCGCGGTCACCGGGGGAGGCCGCGTGCCGGTCGGGTCCGTAGGACGCGGTGCCCCGCAGGGGAACAGAGAGGAACCAGCCGATGTCGGGACATTCGAAGTGGGCGACGACCAAGTACCGCAAGGGTGCCCAGGATGCAGCTCGGGCCAAGGTCTTCGCGAAGATCATCCGTCAGGTCGAGGTGGCCGCCCGCGAGGGCGGGAGCGACCTCACGGCAAACGCCACCCTGCGCACGATGTACGCCAAGGCCCGCGACGCCTCGGTGCCCATCGACACGATCGAGCGGGCCATCAAGCGGGGCTCGGGAGAGCTCGAGGGCGTTCGGTACGAGTCCATCGCCTACGAGGGCTACGGGCCAGACGGGGTCGCCGTGATCGTCGAGTGCCTCTCGGACAACCGGAACCGGACGGGGGCCGAGATCCGAAACCTCTTCAACAAGGCGGGCGGGTCGATGGCCGAGCCGGGCGCGGTCAGCTGGCAGTTCGAGCGCAAGGGGCTGGTCGCCGTCCCCCGCGGGGCGGACGAGGACCGGGTGATGGAGGTGGCCATGGAGGCAGGCGCCGAGGACCTGGCCGACGACGGCGACCGCTGGGTGGTGACGACGGGCCCGACCGAGCTCATGGCCGTGCGTGCCGCGCTCGAGGACGCCGGGCTGGAGCCGGGGACGGCCGAGCTCGTCATGGTGCCGACCACGACGGTGCCGATCGAGGACGACGCCGCCGCCAAGCGGGTGCTCCGCCTGGTCGAGGCGCTCGACGACCACGACGACGTCCAGAACGTCTACGCCAACTTCGACATCCCCGAATCGGTGCTCTCGGCGTACGAGGGCTGACCGGCGCACCGCCCGGTGGCGTGGTCCCGGCGGGTCCACCGCGGACCCTGCTCGGCTCGCTATCCTCGAACGCATGTTCGTGCTCGGCATCGACCCCGGTCTGTCCCGGTGCGGCTACGGCGTCGTCGAGCGGGCCGGGACGGCGTTGCGGCCGGTGGCCGGCGGCGTGGTCACGACGCCGCCCGACGTGCCGCTGCCCGAGCGCCTGCACGCCCTGTGGTGCGAGCTCGTGGCGCTGGTCGAGGAGCACCGGCCGAAGACGGTGGTGGTCGAGCGCGTCTTCTTCCAGGTGAACGCCCGCACCGCCATGGCCACCGGGCAGGCTGCGGGGGTCGCCCTGGTGGCCGCCGCTGCTGCAGGGGTGCCCGTCGCCCAGTACACGGCCAACGAGGTCAAGCAGGCCCTGGTGGGCTACGGGGGCGCAACGAAGGCCCAGGTCCAGCACATGGTGGCTGCCGTCCTCGGCCTGGCGGCGCCACCGCGCCCCCCGGACGTGGCCGACGCGCTGGCCCTCGCCGTCTGCCACCTCACCACCGAGCCGCTCCGGCGCGCCGTCGCCGCCGCATCGGTCGGGACGGCTCGGACGCGGTCGGCTCCTCCCCGGCGCGCCACGCCGACGACGGGGGCCAGCGCCCGGTGATCGGCACACTGCGCGGCGCGGTGGTCGACCGGCCGTCGTCCGGGGAGGTCGTCGTCGAGGTCGGTGGGGTGGGCTACCGCGTCCAGGTGACGTCGGGCACGGCTGGCGACCTCACCGGTGACGCCGGCGAGGTGTTCCTCTACGTGCACACCCACGTGCGCGAGGACGCCATCGTCCTCTACGGCTTCCGTCACGCCGACGAGCGTCGGTGCTTCGAGTCGCTGCTCGGCGCGCACGGCGTTGGGCCCGCCCTGGCGCTCGCCGTCCTCTCGGTCCTCTCCCCGGCCGAGCTGTCGACCGCCGTGCTCGAGGGCGATACGACGACGCTGTGCCGTGTGCCCGGCGTGGGCAAGAAGACCGCAGCGCGGCTGCTGCTCGAGCTCGAGGCCCGGCTTGACCTGCCGGACCTG
>JAJZJT010000305.1 GCA_021809995.1 Actinomycetes bacterium | reverse complement strand
CAGGAGACGCCGGTGACGTGGGGGCCCGCCCGCTGACAGCGCTGGCAGCTGGGCCCGGCCGTCGACATCAGGTTGACCTGTGGCCTCGGCTTAGGTATACCTAAGAACGTGGTCGCCACGTTCGTGATCTTCCTGCGCGAGGGCATCGAGGCCTCGATGATCGTGGCGATCCTGCTCGCGTACCTCGACAAGACCGGCCAGCGCCGGCACTTCCGGGCGGTCTTCGCCGGCGTCGGGGCGGCCTTCGTGCTCGTGCTCGGGGGCGGCGTGGCCGCCTACGAGCTCCTGACCTCGTATGCGGGGTCGCGGACCCAGACGATCTTCGAGACGGCCACCTACCTCGTCGCCACCGTGGTCCTGACCGGCATGACGTTCTGGATGCGCAACCACGCCCGGACGCTGACGGGTGACCTGCAGGCGCGGAGCCAGGCCGCCATCGACGGCCGGGCCCGCTGGGGGCTCGGGTTGCTCAGCTTCCAGGCCGTGGGCCGTGAGGGTCTCGAGACGATGGTCTTCACCCTGGCGATCGTCTTCGCCTCCTCTGGACGCGGGGTGATCCTCGGCGGTGCCGTGGGCCTCGTCGCCTCGCTGGCCATGGCGTTCGCCATCTACCGGCTCGGCCGACGGATCAACCTCGCCCGGTTCTTCGGCATCGTCGGCGCGCTGCTCATGGTGTTCGCCGCCGGGCTGCTCGTCGACGCGGTGGAGAACCTGCAGCAGCTCGGGTGGCTCCCCCTGCTCACGCACCCGCTTTGGAGCACGGCCCACGTGCTCTCGGAGGACAGCACGCTCGGCGACCTCTTCCACACGTTCTTCGGGTACGCGGACCGCCCGACGGTGCTGCAGGTCGTCGTCTACGTCGCCTACGCCGTCGTCGCCATCGGCGCCTACTTCCGGCTCCGGCCGACTCGGTGGGGGCACCGGCGCGAGCTCACCGGCCAAGAGGCCTGAGCGGGACCTCGGGCTGACGACCGGGGCGGCCCGAGTCGACGACCGGAGCCCGGAGCCCGGAGCCCGGAGCCCGGAGCGGTGACCGTCGTCCACCGTGGCGAGCGCGTCGGGGAGGGTCGTGCTCGACGGCTCAGCTGGCCGCACCTCAGTGATCGCGGGGGTGGTGCTCACCCGCGAAGGTGGCCTGCTCGCCCAACCCCCTGAGCCTCGGCCGCGCCGTGCTCGCCGACCGTGACTGGATCGCCGTCTGGGGCACGACGGCGCCTGGACCGGGTCGCGGGCGTGGGCCGATCGCGTGACCGGCGCTCGGCTTGCGCTGGCACGCGGCCTCCCGACGCTCCAAGGCGACCATCGTTCTCGAGCGGTCCTCCGGTGCCGGCGGCACCGGGCGGGGGAGGAGGATCGACGTCCAGAGCTCGTGTCGTACGCAGTGCCGTTGTGCGCGCCGCGCTCGTCGACGCCGCGGTGGTCGGTACCGTCGCCGCCGTGCCGGGGCTGGCGACGATCAACGGGATCGCCTGTGCTTCGGCGACGGCGTGCGTCGCCGTCGGCCCGAGCTTGGGCGATACCGCCGCAGTGAGCATCGAGCGCACGACCGACGAGGGGACCTCGTGGGCGAGCGCGACCGTACCGTCTGGGCTCTACGAGCCGGGGACCCAGTCGGTTGCGTGCCCGTCGTCGGTCACCTGTGTCGCCGTGGGGTAGACGTCGTCCGTCCCGGGCTGACTGCTCCGTCGGGCCTCGTCCTCACCTCGACTGACGGTGGTTCGAGGTGGTCCGCGCTCACCATCCCGGCGGGATCGGGGGCAACGGGCCCGGACGCGTGCCCGAGGGCGAGCGTCTGCTACGTGGTCGCCGGCGGGGGCGTCATGGTCACGACGACCAGCGGGTCGACGTGGTCGAGCGCACCGAGCGTCCCGCCGGCGTTCGCATGCGAGGCCGCCGCCTGCCCGTCGTCGAGAGGGCGGGAGGAGTGGCCGCCCGGGCCGGAAGTGGCACGCGCGGGGCGACCGGTGTGATGATCACGGCCGTGGTCGCCACTGCGTCGCTCGAGCCCCCGGCCGGCCTCGACGGTGGCCCGCCGCGAGGCGGGGCGCGCGCGGGGCGCCGAGTCCGGCTGGTCACCGTCCTGGCGTTCGTCGCCTTGGCGCTCACCTACGCGCTGGTGGTGCTGGGCAGCACGGTGCGGGTGACCGAGTCGGGCATGGGCTGCCCGAGCTGGCCGCTGTGCTACGGGCACGTCGGACCGGTGGGTGGGTTCCACGCCCTCTTGGAGGAGTCCCACCGCTACCTCGCCGGCTTCGTGTCGGTGGTCGTCGGGGCCACGGCGCTCGCCGCGTGGCGGACGCCCGAGCGACGCGCCACCCGGGTCCCGGCGCTGGCGGCGGCCGTCCTCGTGGTGTTCCAGGCTGGCCTCGGGGCCCTCACCGTCTTCGCCCACAACGCTCCGTGGACCGTCGCCGCGCACCTCGTCACCGGCCTCGTGTTCCTCGGGGTGGTCACGGCCACCGCGGTGACGTCGTTGGACGACCGCTCGAAGTTCCATCTGGTGGCTCGCGACGTCGGACGGTGGGCGTGGGTGGCCCTCGGCGCCACGCTGGCACTGCTGGCTGCCGGCTCCGCCGTGGTGGACGGGGGCGCGGCGCGCGCCTGTCCCTCGTGGCCGCTGTGCACCCACCCGGCACCGCTCCATCTCGTCGCGCTCCAGCTGTTGCACCGCACGCTCGCTGGCCTGGCCGCCGTCGCCATGGTCGTCTTCGTCGTCACCTCGTGGCGGCACATGGCTGGTCGCAAGCGGTGGCGCGCCGGGGCGGTCGGCCTCCTCGGCCTCCTGGTCGTCGTTGCGTCTTTCGGAGCGGCGAGCGCGCTCAGCAGGGCAGCACCGGCGTGGCAGGACGCCCACCTGGCCATGGCGGCCGGGTTGTGGGTCCTCCTGGTGGCCCTGGCCGCGCGCGTCCTGCTGCCGTCGGAGCGGAGCGGGCCCGGCTACGGTGTCGTCGGCGCAGGTGCCGGCGTGCCGCACGGCCGTGGCGTGCCCGCCTCGGCGTAGGGGCCCTGGGTCCCCGGAGCCCGGGCGGAGGGGCGGCGACCACGTCGACGGCGCCGCCAGCGCGGCCCGAGGGGCAGTAGCTCAGTGGTCAGAGCAGGGGACTCATAATCCCTCGGTCGCGGGTTCGATCCCCGCCTGCCCCACCAGAAAAGCCCAGGTCAGATGGGGTATACCAGCCGGAGTACCGGGTGGGTACCCAGGCGTGGTTGCCAGTGTGGGGTCGAGTCCGGTGGCGTGGTGTATGACGACCACTGCGTCAACCGTTGTGGATCGTTCTAGCCGACTGCGCTGAGT
>JAJZJT010000304.1 GCA_021809995.1 Actinomycetes bacterium | reverse complement strand
CTGCTGCCCCCGAGCCGGCCGCTGCGACGACCGAGGAGGCGTGACGATGGCTGCGTTCGGTGCGAAGGACGTCCAGACCCTGCGCCAGTCGACCGGCGTCGGCATGCTCGACGCCAAGCGGGCGCTCGAGGCCTGCGACGGGGACATGGAGCGAGCCGTCGTGTGGCTGCGCGAGCAGGGCCTCGCCAGCCACGCCAAGCGGTCCGACCGCGAGGCGTCCGAGGGCGCCGTCGCCGTCGGACGCTCCGGAAGCGTCGCCTCGATCGTCCAGCTCCGCTCGGAGACCGACTTCGTGGCCAAGTCCGAGGCGTTCGTCTCGCTCGCCCAGGAGCTCGCCGACCTCGTCGCGGCCAAGGGTGTCGACGCGGTCGACGAACGGTCCGAGCAGCTCGACCACTTGAAGACGACCCTGAAGGAGAACATCTCCGTCGGCCGGGTGGTCCGTATCGAGGCGCCCGCCGGCGGGTCGGTGGACGCCTACCTCCACCTCCAGCAGGGTCGTGGGGTCAATGCCGTCGTCGTCGCCCTCGACGGCGGTTCCGAGGAGCTCGCCCACGACGTGGCCACCCACATCGCCTTTGCCCGCCCGACCTATGTGCGTCGCGACCAGGTCCCCGAGGACGAGGTGGCAGCCGAGCGCGAGACCGTCGAGCGCATCGCCCGCAACGAGGGCAAGCCCGAGGCGGCGTTGCCCAAGATCGTCGAGGGTCGGCTGAACGGCTGGTACCGCGAGCGGGTGCTGGTCGACCAGGCCTACGTGAAGGACGAGAAGCGGACGATCGCGCAGCTCCTCGGCCCGGCGACCGTCGTCGAGTTCGCGCAAGTCGTCGTGGGCGACTGAGTGGGCCCCGGCGCCACTCGCGAGCCTCCCGTCGGGGGGCACCGCCGGATCGTGCTCAAGATGTCGGGTGAGGCGTTGGCCTCCTCGGCATCGGACGAGACGATCGACGCCGGCGTCGTCGAGCGCATCGCCAAGGAGATCGCCGAGGTCCTGACCGAGCTCGACCTCGAGCTGGCCGTGATGGTCGGTGGCGGCAACATCTGGCGGGGCACCACCGGCGCCGGGGCGGGCATGGACCGGGCGACGTCCGACACGATGGGGATGCTCGGCACGGTGATCAACTCGCTGGCGCTCCAGGACGCCCTCGAGCACCACGGCCAGCCGACCCGGGTGCTGACCGCCGTCCACATGGCCGAGGTGGCCGAGCCCTACATCCGGAGGCGGGCCATCCGCCACCTCGAGAAGGGCCGCGTGGTCGTCTTCGCCGCCGGCATGGGGAACCCGTACTTCACCACCGACACCTCGGCCGCCCTGCGCTCCGCCGAGATCGAGGCCACCCTGCTCTGCAAGGGGACCCACGGCGGGGTCGACGGCGTCTACAGCGCCGACCCGCGCGTCGACCCGACGGCCACCCGCTTCGACGAGGTCTCGTTCATGGAGGTCATCGCCAAGGACCTCCGCGTGATGGACCTGACCGCCATCACGTTCTGCAAGGACAACGACCTGCCGATCCGCATCTTCGACCTGATGGGACCGGGCAACATCCGGCGCGCGCTCGGGGGCGAGCCGATCGGGACCCTGGTCAGGTGACCGCGCTGCCAGGTCGTCCCAGGTGGGCGCGGGCGAGGCGGTGGCGGGGGGCCGACCTCGCTACGCTGGAGGGGCGATGGACGAGGACCTGACGGCACTGGTGGTGTCGGACGCCCGCGAGCGCATGGCGAAGGCGGTCGAGCACACCCAGGCCGAGTTCGCCGGCATCAGGACGGGCCGGGCCACCCCGGCGGTCGTGGAGCACCTCCGGGTCGACTACTACGGCGCCGAGACGGAGCTGCGCCAGTTGGCCGGCTTCAGCGTCCCCGAGGCTCGCCTCCTCGTCATCACCCCCTACGACAAGGGGGCGATGGGCGCCATCGAGAAGGCGCTGCAGAGCTCGGACCTCGGCATCACGCCGTCGAACGACGGCGCCGTCATCCGGCTCTCCTTCCCCGTCCCCACCGAGGAGCGACGCAAGGAGCTGGTCAAGGTCGTCCGCCAGAAGGCGGAGGACGGCCGGGTGTCGGTGCGGAACCTCCGGCGCACGGCCAGGCACGAGCTCGAAGCGCTGCTGAAGGACGGCGAGCTCTCGAGCGACGAGGTCGAGCGGGTGGAGAAGGAGCTCGACCGGATCACCCACGACCAGGTGGCCGCTATCGACAGGCTCCTGGCCCACAAGGAGCAGGAGCTCCTCGAGATCTGACATGCCGGGCCGCCTCGGGTGGCCCGACATGGGAGGGAACGACCGACGTGGACCACGGCGACGACCGGCGAACGGACCAGGGCACCAGTCCGGGTGCGGGCGAGGACGACGCGCCCACCAGCCCTTCCGGGCGCGTCCGGATCGTGGGGGCCGAGCGCGCCTTCGATGCCACGGCGGTGGTGCCGGCCGTGCCGCGCGAGGAGCCGTTCGCCGGGGACGGCCCCGAGGACGCCGACGACGGGCGCCCGTCGGTGCGCCTGACCGGCGAGCCCGGTCACGAGGGCGACGAGGGGACCGTCGAGCCGGTCGAGCCAGGCGGCACAGCCGTGCCCCGTGCGGCCGAGGGGTGGAACGGCAGCGCGGTCCTCCCGCACTGGACGGAGCCTCCGACCGGTCAGGTGCCGGCCGTCCTCGAACGCGACCGGCCCGAGGCCAGCGCGCCCGGGCCCACCTGGCGCGAAGAGCACGCCGACTGGGACGCCCACGACCAGTCGTTCGACGCTGCCCTCTTCGCTCCCGAGGAGGACGAGGAGGTGGGCTCGCTCGACGAGTCGGGTGGCCCCGACCTCGAACGACGACCGTGGGAGTTCGACCTCCCCGAGCCAGTCGCACGCGGGCGGGAAGACGAGGCAACCCAGCCGGTGCCGGCCGTCCCGAGCGAGCCGCCGCCGTCGAGCCGGGGGGTCGAGCGGGACCCGGACGATCCGTTCCTCGTGACGTGGGGCGCCCGGCGCCCAGGAGGCGCCGAGCGCCAGGACGAGCCCGAGGACGTACGCCGGCCGGCGGCTGCGACGACGGGCGGGCCCGACGACCCGGAGGGGCCCGACGGGCACGACCGGGGCACGGTTGCCGATGGGGCCCGTTCGGGGACCGACGAGGGGACCGACGAGCCCGGTGGCGTCGAGGAGGTCTTCGGCGCGAGCCGCGGCCGGCCCAGCGGGACCGTCCCAGTCGGCCGCATGCGCCGAGGCACCATGCGCATGCCCCGGGTCCGGGCCAAGCGGCCCGAGGACGCCGACACCCGCTTCGACGAGCCGCCGCTGGCCGCGTCTCCCCCGGGTGCGGCCGT
>JAJZJT010000303.1 GCA_021809995.1 Actinomycetes bacterium | reverse complement strand
GGCCGAGGGTGCGCCCGAGCGCGGCGCCCGCCGGCGTGGCCGGCGCAGGGGCGGTCTGCGATGCTGTGGCCGTCAGGACCGCCGACCGAGGGAGGACACCACGATGGGAACGCTCGCCGCCGGCGACCGGGCACCGGGCTTCACGCTGCCGGACCAGGACGGGAACCCCGTCTCCCTCGCCGACTTCGCCGGGTCGCCCGTCGTCGTGTACTTCTACCCGAAGGACGACACGCCCGGGTGCACCAAAGAGGCCTGCCAGTTCAACGACAACCTGCGCTCGTTCTCGGCGTCGGGCGCCGCGGTCGTCGGGATCTCGGCGGACCCCGCCGCGAAGCACCAGGCGTTCCGCGACAAGTACGGGCTCCGGTTCCCGCTGCTCACCGACGCCGACCACGAGGTCGGCGCGGCGTACGGGGCCTGGGGCGAGAAGACCCTCTACGGCAAGAAGACCGTCGGGGTCATCCGCTCGACGTTCCTCGTCGGCCCGGACGGGACGATCACCCGCGCCTGGTACCACGTCAAGGCCGACGGGCACGCTGCCAAGGTGCTGGCCGAGCTCGAGGGCTGAGCCCGGGACGGGAGGGCTCAGCGCTGGTGGGCGGGGCACCACCAGGTCGTCCGGCCGCCGACCACCGCCCGCGCCAGCGACGTGCCGTCCTTCGGGCACCGGCCGCCGGGGCGGCGCTCGGGCCCGAGGTCGCCCAGGTGCGAGCCACCGCGGGCGAGCAGGTCTTCGAGGGTGGCGACGAGGTGTCGGTGGAGCCGGCCGAGCTCGGCCCGGCGAAGGTCGGCCGACCGCCGCCGAGGGTCGACAGCGGCGCGCCAGAGCACCTCGTCGGCTACGAGGTTGCCGACACCGGCGACCACCGACTGGTCGAGCAGGCGCGCCTTGACCGGCGCGTGCGACGCGGCGAGCGCCCGCGCCAGTACGGCGGGCCGGACGACGGCAGCGTCGGGACCGAGCCGCGACAGGTCCGGGTCGAGGGTCACGCCCCCGAGGCGACGGGGGTCGTGGACGGCGAGGACGCCGCCCTCTTCGAAGCGGACGGCGAAGCGGACCCAGCCCGGCTCGCGCCGGGACGGGGTGTAGCGGAGGTCACCGACCCCGGCCTCGCCGTCGAGCTCGAGCGTGCCGGTCATCCCGAACTGCAGGCCGAGGACGTGCCCCGAGTCGACGTCGACGAGGACGCGCTTGCCGTGGCGTCGCACGTCGAGCACCCGTGCCGCGACCAGCGCGGCCTCGAGGGCGTCCCGGTCGGTCCCGCCCTTCAGGTACCAGAGATCCGGGGTCGAGACGGCGACCACCCGTCGTCCGACGGCCGCTTCGGCGAGCCGTCGATAGGCTTCGGCCTCGGGGAGCTCGGGCACGCGACAGTCAGCGGTGGCGGTGGACGGAGACGGCGTAGGGCTCCGAGCCGGTGTAGGGGGCGCCCTCCCACGTGGAGAACCGCTCCTCGGACACCAGTCCGGCGGCGGCGGCCAGCTCGTCGTAGTGCTCGACACCGACCCCGCGCTCGAGCGTGAAGCCGGCGACCAGGCGACCTCCTGGCGCGACGTGCCGGGCCGCCGCGGCGACCACGGCTCCCTCGGTCCCCGGGCTCACGAAGCACACCACGTTGCCGGCCATGACGACCACCTCGAAGGAGCGCCCGAGGTCGAGCCCGGCGAGGTCGGCCTCGACCCAGGTGAGCCCGGGCGCCTTGGCCCGGGCAGCAGCCAGCATCGCCGGGTCGAGGTCGACGCCCACCACGTCGATGCCCCGCCGGGCGAGCTCGATGGCCACCCGTCCGGTGCCGCACCCGGCGTCCAGCACGGTACGAGGGCCCCACGCGGCCACGAGGTCCGCCTCGCCGTGGACATGGGCCCCGTCGGCCGCCAGCGCCTCGAACCGGGCGTCGTAGGCCGCGCCTCTCGGCACTGCCGCAGCGAGCCAGCGATTGGCGCCCTCCGTGTCGGCCATGGCGCAAGGGTAGGCGGCACGACCGTCCCGCGGGCACGCAGCAGGCCGGAGCAGAAACCCGGTGTCGCGCCCGACGGCAGCGACGTCGCCACCATCCCCGACCCAGGCCCGCCGTCGCTATGGTGGGCGCATGCCACCCGAGAAGCCACAGTGGGCGGAGCTGCTCCGAGAGGTCGTGACCAGTGGCCTCTGCACGGGATGCGCCGGCTGCGTCGTGGCGTGCCCTCACGACGTCCTCGCCTACGACGACACGGGCGGTCGCTACAAGCCGTTCCACCTCGACGCCGACGGCGGCCCCGACGACTGCACCCACGGTCTGAAGGGCTGCACCATGTGCACCCGGGCCTGCCCGCGCTTTCGGACCTGGGAGCCGGAGATCGACACGCACCTCTTCGGCCGCCCGCGCGAGGCGGCCGAAGTCGCCGGGGTCAGCTCGGACATCCTGCTGGCCCGGGCCACCGACCCCGACGTGCTCGCCGTCGGGCAGGACGGCGGCCTGGTGTCGGCCCTCCTCATCTGGGCGCTCGAGCACGACGTGGTCGACGCCGCGCTCGTCTCGGCCCTCGAGGGGGACGGGACGAGCTGGAGAGCCGTCCCCGCCGTGGTGACCGACCGCGCCGGCGTGCTCGGCACCGCCGGGTCGCGCTACACGTACTCGGCCAACACGCTGGCCTACCCCGAGGCGACGGCCGGGGGAGCGGAGCGCATCGCCCTCGTCGGCATGGGCTGCCAGGCCTCGGCCCCTCCGATGATGCGGGCGCGCAAGGCGGGCAAGATCGCCCGGCGGCTGTCGCTCACCATCGGGCTCCTGTGCTCGAAGACCTTCGACGACGCCATCTTCCCCGAGCTCTTCGAGGCGCGCTACGGCATACCGCGAGCGTCCATCACCAAGATGAACATCAAGGGCGTCTTCCAGGTGTGGACGAACGACGGCGGCTACCACGAGGTCCCCCTGAAGGAGGCCCACGCCTGGACCCGCGAGGGGTGCACGTCGTGCCCGGACTTCGCCGCGGAGCACGCCGACATCTCGACGGGCGGCATCGGGGCGTTCAACGACTGGACGCTCACCATCGTCCGCACCGAGCTCGGACGGTCCCTCGTCGACGACATGGCGGCGGCCGGGGCGATCGAGACGCGGCCGGGCGACGACGACCCGGGCGCGATCGCCCTGCTCCACAAGCTGGCCCGGGTGAGCCGGAAGCGGTGGCCGGCGACGGCGGAGGCGATGCCCGGCCGGCTGCCCACCCCGGTGTGAGCGCGACCCGGGTGACGGCGACACGCGACGACGCGGGTACCCGCTCGCGACGCGCCGCGCGACGACGCCCCACGGTGGTGCTGCTCGTGCGCCAC
>JAJZJT010000302.1 GCA_021809995.1 Actinomycetes bacterium | reverse complement strand
CGCCGATGCCCACCGGGGCGGTGCTGGCAGCGGTCGAGCCGTGGCTCGACCCGGCCGTCCCGTGAGCGGGCATCTCGACAGGAAGGCGCGTTCCACGCGCTGAGCGCGCGAAGCCTTGCACGCATTGTGCAATGGAATCGGTAATCTCTCGGAGCGTGGTAGTCCCGCGGGGACGGAGGGCGTAGGCTTGACAGGCCGGTCGTCCGGCTGGCGGGGGGTCGGGTGGACGTCTGGTCGCGCATGGTCGGACCACGTGGCCAGGACGCGGTACGAGCGCTTTGGCAGGGAGGAGCTGGGACTCGCGTGGCTGTCTACGATCCCGACATCGGTCGGGCCGTGTCCCTGTCGCCCCTCGAGGAGTGGGCGGCACTGTCGACGGCGCCCGGCCCAGCGTCGCCGCCGCTCGCGTTGCGGCGCTCCGTGGTCCGCCGCCTGCTCGTCGCCGACACCGTGGCGCTCCTCGCCGCCGGCATCGTCGCTCCCGTCGTGGTCTCGGCCGTCTCGTCGAACCCGGCGAGCTCTGCCGGCCGGCTCGGGCCGGTCTACGCCTTCGACGTGGTCATGGTCCCCGTCATCCTGGCCATCTTCGTCCTCTACGGCCTCTACCGGGCGGCGCCGCGTCGCATCGCGCCCTCGCTGTTCAGCGACCTGAAGGGCCTCGTCCACGCCCTGATGGTGTCGGGCTTCGTCGTCTCGGTCCTCTCCTACGGGGCGCGTCGGCTCGACGGGCAGACCGACCTCAGCGTGGGCAAGGTCGCCGCGTTGTGCGCCACGAGCCTGCTCTTCGTGCTCGTCGCCCGAGGCGTCTCTCCGAGCCTCCGCGGCCGACGCGAGGAGGCAGCCGTCCCGATGATCGTCGTCGGGACGGGCGTGATGGCCCGGACGGTGGCCAGCCACCTGCGCGCCCACGCCAACGTGCACTTCGTCGGGTTCGTGGACGACAACCCGGTCGACGGGACGGACTCGGTGCTCGGTGGTCTCGACGACCTGCCCGAGCTCTGCCGGGCGCTCGACATCGGGCGGGTGGTCGTCTGCTTCTCGCGCACCCACCCCGAACGGACGATCGCCATGCTCAAGAGCCTGGCAGGCCAGGTCGCGGTGTCGATCGTGCCTCGGTACTACGAGCTCGTCACGATCCGCTCGAACGTCGAGGACGTCTACGGCCTGCCGGTCATCGACATCGCCCCGCCGTCGATGAGCAGCGGTGCCCGCTTCGCCAAGCGGCTCTTCGACGTCGTGGCCGCCTCGTTGGTCCTCGTCGTGACGTCACCGGTGCTGCTCGCCGCGGCACTGGCCGTGCGGCTCGCCAGCCCCGGGCCCGTCCTCTTCCGACAGGTACGGGCCGGGCGCTTCGGGCAGCCTTTCGAGGTCCTCAAGTTCCGGACCATGGTGGTCGGCGCCGAGGACGGGCGCGCTGCCCTGCGCGGGCACAACGAGGTGGACGGCCCGCTGTTCAAGATGCGGGAAGACCCCCGCGTCACGCGGGTGGGCCGGTGGCTGCGTCGCACCAGCCTCGACGAGCTCCCCCAGCTCCTCAACGTGTGGAAGGGCGACATGTCCCTCGTCGGGCCCCGCCCCTTCGTCGTCGAGGAGGCCCAGGCGATCGAGGGGTGGGCGCGCAAGCGGTTCGAGGCCCGTCCCGGGATGACCGGCCTGTGGCAGGTGTCGGGTCGCAACGAGCTCTCGTACCTCGAGCTGTGCCGGCTCGACTACCTCTACGTGGCGTCGTGGTCGTTCTGGTGGGACGTGAAGATCCTCTGGCAGACGCCGGCCACCATCATCCGGGGGCGCGGCGCCTCGTGACCCCGCCCGGCGGCCCGCAGGCCGTTCGGGTGAGCCTCACGAACGGTGACGGAGGCCGTCCACCTCGGCCCCGATGCGGGCGAGGAAGGTCTCGACGTCGAAGCGCGCCGCACGCCGGCGCACCACCTCGGGGTCGAGCTCGCTCGCCGAGAGCGTGCGGACGGCACCCGCCACCGCGTCCGGTTCGGGCCGGTCGAAGAAGACGCCGGTGACGCCGTCCTCGACGGTGTCGAGGTAGCCGCCGTAGCGGAGCACCGCGCTCGGGGTCCCCTGGGCAGCCGCCTCGACCGGCGTGAGGCCGAAGTCCTCGTAGGACGCCCCGAGAAGCCCGGCTGCCGAGCGGTAGAGCCAGCGGAGCTCGTCGTCGTCGACGTCGCCGACGAAGGTCACGTTGGAGCCGGCGCGCGCCGCCAGCGGTCCGGCGAGCGGGCCGGTGCCCACCACCACGAGGCGCTCCCGCTCGAGCGAGGCGAAGGCGTCGACGAGCACGTCGACGTTCTTGTAGGCGAGGAGCCTCGACACGCACAGGTAGAAGCCCGGCTCGATGCCGGCGACAGGCCGGACGGGCCCGGAGGCGTCGAGGGCGCTCGGTGGGTGCACGATGTCGGCGTCGATGCCGTAGTGGCGGCGGATGCGGTCGCGCACGACGCTCGAGATGGCCAGGTAACGATCCGCACGCGCCGCGGCGCGTGCGTCCCAGCGCCGGAGGGGCGGGCCGAGGGCGGCGAGCAGGGCACGTGCCGGAGGAGACGCGCCTCGCAGGTACCGGTCGCTCTGGTAGAGCCAGCGCGCCGGCGTGTAGCAGTAGACGAGCTTGGCACCGGTGGTCGCGACGCCGTGAGCCCACCCGCTCGATGAGCACACCGTCACCTCGGCGTCGATGACGTGGCGGGAGAACGCCGGGGCGAGCAACGGCATGGCGGCGCGGTGATGGCGCCGCAACGGGCCGACGCGATCGAGCGGGAGCGTGCGGACGTCGATGTCGGCGAAGCCGGCGTAGGTGCCGTCGGCGTCGTAGAACGCGGTGTGGACGGGCGTCCCCGGCAGGTTGCTGGCGAGCGTGAGCACCACCCGCTCGGCGCCGCCGCGCTGGGTCAGGTAGTCGTGACAGATGGCCAGCGGGACCCGACCGCTCACGCCGGGACCGCCGGGACGCCGAGCGCCGCTCCGACGTGACAGGCCGTCTTGCGGCGCCAAGACGGCAGCCCTAGGCCGTTCCGGACAGAACCTGCTCGCTCCGTCCGGGTCGTGCGGCGGCCACAGGATGACTCGAGCGGGTGCCCCACAGTGCCTTCAGAAGCTCGCCGGCAGGAGCGGCGCGACGGCGCCGTAGAAGAAGAAGAGCACCACGAGCCAGACGAGGACACCGCCGGCGATGGCGACGGCGCGCCGTGCACCGGGCAGGCGCCGGCGCACCTCGTCGAGGGCGACGGCGAGGACCACCACCCCGGCCCCCCACGCGAGGGCCGACGGCCAGCGACCGCCGTGTCCAGAGAGGGCGGCGGCGTCGAGCCGGCGGGCAG
>JAJZJT010000301.1 GCA_021809995.1 Actinomycetes bacterium | reverse complement strand
CTCCTCGGGGACGACGACCGGCATGTCGCCGACAGCTTCGGCCAGCACCAGCATGCCCGCCACGGGCCGGACCGACCCGTCGAGGCCGAGCTCGCCGACGAAGGCGTGGGCACCTGCCGTCCGGACGTCGAGGACCCCGGTCGCCGCCAGGAGGCCGACGGCGATGGGGAGGTCGAGGCCCGAGCCGCCCTTGCGGACCCCCGACGGGGCGAGGTTGACGGTGACCCGCCGGAGCGGCCAGCTGAGCCCGCTCGAGAGCAAGGCGGCGCGCACACGGTCGCGTGACTCGCGGACCGCGGCGTCGGGCAGGCCGACGACGGTGAAGCCGGGCAGGCCGTTGGACACGTGGACCTCGACCGACACAGGACGCCCGTCGACGCCGACGAGCACAGCGGATGGGATGGTGGCGAGCACGGCGCCTCCCTAGAGCGACAGGGACGCGCCGAACCACATGGACGCGCCCGTCGGGACGGGCGAGGACCGAGACGAACGCCGTCGGGCACCGGCCGCTCGAGGCACCCGGAGCCAGGCTAGGGAACGGGTGTGACGCCGGGGCGCCGCCGCGCCCGCCGAGGTCAGTCCCCCTCGAAGACCGGGTCTCGTTTCTCGACGAAGGCGGCGATCGCCTCGCGGGTGTCCCTCGACCCGAAGTTGACCGCCTGGGCCTGGGCCTCGGCCTCGAGGGCCTGCTCCATCGAGACGCTCGCCGACTGGTTGAGGAGGGCCTTTGTCATCGACAGGGCCAACGGCGGGCCGGCGGCGAGCCGGCTCGCCCACTCGGAGACGACGGCGTCGAGCTCAGCTGCGGGGACGACCCGGTTGACGACGCCGATCGACGCGGCCGTCGCCGCGTCGATGATGTCGGCGAAGAACGCCAGCTCCTTGGCTCGGTGGAGGCCGACGAGGCGGGGCAGGAGCCACGAGGCTCCGAAGTCGACGCTCAGGCCCCGCTTGGCGAAGATCTGCGAGAACCGGGCCCGGTCGGACGCCACGACGAGGTCGCAGCCGAGCGCCATGCTCATGCCTGCACCGGCGGCGATGCCGCCGACCTTGGCGATCGTCGGCTTCGGCAGCCGGTGGAGGCGCAGGGCGACATCGGCCAGAGCGCGCATCTGTACGAGGTGGGGATCTCCGGGGCGACCGGCGACGTCGGAGGGGTCACCGAGGTCGGCGCCCGAGCAGAACGCGTCCCCCGCCCCGGCGAGCACGAGCACCCGGTCCTCTCGGGCGGCGGCGACTTCCTCGAGCGTGGCCCGCAGCTCGCGCCACATCGTCCCGTTCGCTGCGTTCTTGCGATGGGGACGGTTGAGGGTGACCGTCACCACGCCGGCGGCGCGTTCTACGACGAGGGTCTCGAGCTCGGTCGACATGGGCGCGAGCCTAGGGGATGACCTGCCGCCGCGGCCGGAGCACGCCGGCACCTCACGGGAGCACGAGGGAGCGCGTGCCGACGGGCGGCCTCCAGACGAAGGCAGCCACACCGGACCCACGAACGAGCACTCGAGCACCGAGGCGGCCGAGGGCGCGTCCGGCGGCGGTGGTGGCCAGACGGACCGACGGGGCCTCGCCCCGGAGGCGCGTGACGAGAACGGCGACGACCGTGCGCCCGAAGACAGGCACCACCTGGTCGGGGACGTTCCCGAGGAAGGGGTACACCCAGCGGCGGCAGGCGAAGCGACCGACCACGGCGTTGGTGGCCACGACCTCGGCAGACCGTGGCGTCTCGGCAGCGACAACGCCGAGCCGGGCCGCCGTCGGCGCGGCAACCAGCTCGAACTGACCTCTGACCGTCGGGAGCGTCTGGGCGGCCACCACGCAGGCCGCAACGAGGGCGCCGGCCGCGAGCAAGCCGGACACCGCTCGCGCCGACGCGCTGGCGCGACGACGATGGGCCACCCACGTCACGACGCCCGCTCCCCCGGCGCTGGCGGCGAGCGCCGGGAACAGGTTCTGGAAGCCGGCCACGTGGGACACGAAGATGCCCGACGCGTCGAGGGCGTTGGGCACCGTGACCACGAGGGCGGCGGCCAGCCCGAGCGGGGCGAGGGCTCCGACGAGCCCCGAGCCCGCCAGATACTGCACGACCGAGCGCCACCGTGCCCCGAGCACCCGGACAGGTGCCTCCGGATGGCGGAGCGCTCCGGCGACGATCGCCACCACGCCGGCGAGGCCGGTGCCGACGGTGTGGCCCGCCAGGTACCCGTACCCGGCAGCGAGGCTCGAGCCCTTGCCTGAGTGGGCGAGGGCCACGACGCCGAGCCACGCCACGGCGGCGACGACGAAACCGGCGCCGACGAGGCGTCGGCGACCCACCACGACCGTCGCCAGGCCGACGGCGACCAGGTAGGTGGTGGCGACATCGCCGCAGACGAGGACACCGCCGGCAAAGAGCCAGGTCCGACGGCGTCCGTGCCAGGCGTCGCGGGCGGCCAGCAGAGCGAGTGCGGTTGCGAGGACCTGGACGTGGACGTCGAACGACGCGGCCCAGTAGCTCCACGGGCAGGCGACACAGACGGCAACGAGGCAGCTCGCGACGGGCACGACACCCCGAAGCGGTCGGTCGCCGCGGCTCGGCCAGTGCCGGTCCAGCACCTCGAGCACGAGGCGAGCGGCGGCCGCGCCCGCGCCGGCGATGGCGATGTCCTGGACGACGAGGAGGGTGAGCGGAGGGAGGCCCACCGCCCTCAACATGGCCAGCGGCCAGAGCACGAGCTCGAAATGGCTCTGGAAGAACGGGTACCCGTAGTGGGGGTAGTGCCACGGAAAGAGCGTCTCGTACGGGTCGAGATGCCCGGTGCCGATGCGCGACCAGGCCTGGGCGTACGTGGCGAAGTCACTGCTCAGGTCGAAGCGCGTCCACAGGTGCCAGCTCCACGCCACGAGGCCGCCGCCCTGGGCGCAGAAGACCACGACGGCGACCCACCACACCCGGCGCAGCGCCGGTGCGCGTATCCGCCCCGGAGAGCCGGGGCCCGCCGGGTCGGGAACGCGCTGCGCTCCACCCGTGCTGCCGGACTCCTCCGGGGCGAGCACCGCGGCCACTGGACGAATCCCGCGCTCCGCCACGGGCAGACGGTACCGTCGTCCGAGCTCTCCGGGGCAGCGCGCGCCGTCCGCTCGGTGCGCCAACGGTCGGTCGCCCGTCGGGGCGGTGGGCGCCGGGGGTGGCGCTTAGAACGCGCCCTCGACCACCTCCAATGCCCCACCGGTCAGCGAGACCACGTCGAAGCGGACCTCGACGGCACGACGTCCGGCCGCCGGCGTGATCTCGGCCAGCCACCGTGCCGCCAGACGCCGCAGCCGCTGCTGCTTGGCCGGCACGACCGCCTCGGCTCCCGTGCCGA
>JAJZJT010000300.1 GCA_021809995.1 Actinomycetes bacterium | reverse complement strand
GGCGAGGGCCCGGGCGTCCGCCGGGTCGAGCAGCGCAGCCACGGCGGCGAGCACGTCGGCGTCGCCCGCCAGCACGGCAGCCTGCCCGGCGAGGACCGGGACGACGTCACGGCCGGCGACAGCCGAGCACAGAGGTAGAAGCTCGTGGCGTACCCGGTTGCGGACGAAGCGCGGGTCGTCGTTGCTCGGGTCGCTGACGGGCTCGAGCTCGAGGGACGCGCACAGAGCCTCCGTCTCCGCCCGCCGGAGGCCCAGGATCGGATGGCAGGGGCCGGGGCGCATGCCGGCCAGCCCGTCGACGCCCGCGCCCCGTAGGAGGTTGACGAGGACGGTCTCGGCCTGGTCGTCGGCGGTGTGGCCGGTCGCGGCACCGGGACCGAGCGCGGCTCGACGGGCATGGCGCGCCCGGGCCTCGAGGTTCGCCCCTTCTCCGACCTCGACCCGGACGGCACGGCTTCGGGCACCCAAGCGTGCCGCGACCTCGGCCACCCGCGCCGCCTCGGCGCTCCCCCCAGGGCGCAGGCCGTGGTCGACGTGGACCGCCGTCACCTCCAACCCCGCTGCCACCGCCAGCACCAGGAGGGCGAGCGAGTCGGGCCCTCCGGAGACGCCGCAGGTGAGCGCCGTGCCGGCCGGCGGAAAGGTGGACCGGGCGAGCAGCGGGGCAACCAGGTCCGCCGGCACGGCCAGCGGACGGGCATCCGGAAGCTCAGTGGACGGCAGCGGGTCCGACACGGGCGATCCACCGGTCGGGGTCTCGCAGCTCGCCGAGCGAGGGCAGCCACTCGGGGCCCGTCCACACCCGCCCGAACAGCTCGGGCCCACCGGATGCCTCGACTGCCGTGACGAAGCGCGCCCCGTCCTCGTACTGGCGCAGCTTGGCCTCGAGCCCCACCAGCTGCTGGAGGAGGCGCGCCGGGCCGCGTGCCTGGTTGCGGCGGCGGCGAAGGGCGGCGGCGAACTCCGGCGCGGCCGGCACGGCGGCGGCCCCGGCACGACCCATGGTGACGTCCCCGTGGCCTTCGAGCAGGCTCATGAGCGCCTGGATCCTCCGCAGCCCCTCCAGCTGCTCGGGCGTGGCCACCAGACCGAGCGCCCCGTGCTCGCGCAACGGGTTCCGACCGGCCAGGACCTCCTCGGTGAGCCGACGCACGGCCTCCGCGAACCGGGCGGGATCCGGCCCCAGGGTGGCGAGCCCCGTGTCGACCAGGGAGACGAAGTACTCGCGCATCCAGGGGACAGCGGTGAACTGGCAGCGGTGGGTGACCTCGTGGAGAGCGAGCCACAAGCGGAACTGGGCCGGGTCGAAGCCGTGCTCACGCTCGAGGGCGACCACGTTCGGACCGACGAAGTAGACGACGTCCTGGTCCTCGGGGTCGTCTTCGACCACCAGCAGGTCGTACTGGCCGAGCACCCGGGTGGAGAGCCACCCGAGGACGGTGCCCATCTGTGCCCCGGTGGCCACCCGGCCCGCCGTGGTCAGCGACCGGGTCCACCGGGGGTCGAGCCCGAGCCGCGCCCCGGCGCGGTGCGCCGACAGCTGCTCCAGGTGGGGCCCGACGAGGCGCTGGAACGCGGCGATGTTGGCGGCCACCCAGCCCGGGCGGTCGGTCACGACGGCACGGGCCGGACCGGCCGTGGAGCGCAGGCCGGTGGCCGCCTCGACCAGGTCCTCGGCCTCGGCCGTCACCTCGGCGAAGTGCGCCTGGAGGAGGTCGGGCCGGTAGGGGGCAGGCAGCGGGCCGCGACGTCCGACCCACTCGGCGACCCGCTGGGTGACCTCCCACGAGATGGCGCCCGGTCCCTCGGACGTGCGCGGTCGCAAGTCGGTCGCCCTGGCACCCGGCGGTGCCGGCGCGAGCACCGGAGGCACGAGCCGACCCTGAGGTTCGCTCACGCGCCCCAGTGTAGGGAACGTCCGCTCCCCGCGACACCTGGCGCACGCCCTCCGCCGTCTTTCCGAGGCACCGGCCCCGGCCCGGCCGCCTGTGCCGGGCACCCGCCCGCCTGAGCGGGCGTCAGTTGGACTGGAGGTCGGCCTCAGCCTGGATGGCGCCGGCGACCCGGGCGATCAGGGCGTCGGGGACGTGGTCCTTGCACCGGTTGGCGATGACCCTGCGGAGCTCCGCCTCGAACCCGAAGGCCGACACGCACGGACCGCACAGGTCGAGGTGGCGGGCGATCTCGACCCGACGCTGCTCGGTCAGCTCGCCGTCGAGGTACGAGTAGAGGCGCCCGATCGACTCGTCGCAGTCGATGAACCCGGCGGCGGGCTCGTCGCAGGGGTCGGCACCGTGGTGGTGCGTCGAGTCGCCAGGTGAAGGCTCTGTCGTCGTCGGCTCCGGCACGGTCCCGAGCTCCTACCTTCCCTCTCCCGCGGCGCCCACCAGGCCCCGGGCGTTCCCGAGCTCGAACAACGCCTTCTGGAGCGCCTTTCTTCCGCGGTGGATCCGGCTCATCACCGTCCCGATGGGGACGGCGGTGATCTCGGCGATCTCCTTGTAGGAGAACCCCTCGACGTCGGCGAGCAGGACGGCGATCCGGAAGGCGTCGGGCAGTGCCTCGATGGCCGCCTTCACGTCGTCGTCGGTGAAGCGGTCGAGCGCCTCCTCCTCGGCGCTGCGGCCCAGGCCACCGGGGTGGTCGGCACCGAGGTGATGGTAGAGGTAGAGGTCCTCGACGTCCTCGACGTCGGCCACCTCGGGCCGGCGCTTCTTCGCCCGGTAGGTGTTGATGTACGTGTTGGTGAGGATCCGGTACAGCCAGGCCTTGAGGTTGGTGCCGGCCTCGAAGCTGCCGAAGGACCGGTAGGCCTTGAGGAACGTCTCCTGCACGAGGTCCTCGGCGTCCGCCGGGTTGCGGGTCATCCGGAGGGCGGCCGTGTAGAGCGCAGGCATGTGCTCCATGGCGAGGTCGGTGAATTCCGCCTGATCGGCCATGGATGCACCCTACACAGACGGAGCGACGCGGTCAGCACGCCGGGCCCGGGCCCCGGTGCTGCGCAGACCGCCGTCGGGAGGGTCACCAGCGCTTGGGTGGATCGCTCCGACTGAGCTCGGCCAGATAGCGGTTGTAGGCGTCGAGCTCCTCGTCGACCTCGACGGTGACGTCGAGGACCTGAGCGTCGACCACCTCGGGGCCGGCGTCCTCGACGAGCGCCGGTACGGCGCCCGCGGCCAGGAGGTCCTCGCCCTGGGGCGATACAGCACCTGCGGGTTCGTGGCCGACGGCTGCGCCGACCGCCGACGAGGAGGCGAGCGCCCGGGCGGCGGCGCCCGCGGCGAGGGCCGGGGCGTCGGGCTTGCCCAGGCTCGCGCGCGTCAGCGCCTTGGAGAGCTGGCGGTCGAG
>JAJZJT010000299.1 GCA_021809995.1 Actinomycetes bacterium | reverse complement strand
GCCACACCTGGCGCGGTCGCCATCACCGCGACCGCTGCCTCGGGGACTCCGGCGCTCGACCTGATCCCCGGCTTCCTAGCAGCGGGCGACGTCGCCGGAGTGACCGCCGCCCTGCTGGCCGGGCGTTCGCCCGTGGTGGAGGTGGCCCTGCCCGGGTGGCCCGCCCCGGCCGTGCTCGCCGGCGGTGCCGGGCCCGAGCGGGTCATCGTGACCGACGCGGTGCCCGCCGCCGAGGCAGGGGTGGCCGTGCTGCATCCCCCGTCGCTGGTGGTCGGGGTGGGGTGCTCGGCGGGGGCTGGCCCGGACGACGTCAACGCGCTCGTCGACCGTGCCCTTGGCGATGCGGGACTGGCCAGAGCCAGCGTCGGGTCGCTGGCGACCATCGACCGCCGCCGGGACCATCCTGCAGTCACCTCTCTCGGCTTCGAGGTTCGGGCGTTCTCGGCGACGGAGCTCGCCGCCGTTGCGGTGCCGAACCCGAGTGCCGCCGTCGCCGACGCGGTCGGCACCCCGAGCGTCGCCGAGGCGGCTGCCCTGCTCGCTGCCGGCCCTGGCGCGTCGCTGGTGGTGGCAAAGCAGCGATCCGCGGTCGGCACCGTGGCCGTGGCGCGGCGCGCGACGCCGGCCGGCCGTCTTTCGGTGGTGGGGCTCGGGCCCGGGGGTGCCGCGCACCGGACCCCGGCTGCGGCCGCCGCCGTGCGCCACGCCGAGGTCGTCGTCGGCTACGGGCCCTACCTTGACCAGGCCGGCGACCTGCTGACTGCGTCGCAGGCCGTGATCCGCTCGCCGATCGGCAGCGAGACGCGCCGTGCACGACTGGCGCTGGCGCAGGCTGGCGCTGGTCGGCGGGTCGCCCTCGTGTGCTCCGGCGACGCAGGCATCTACGGCATGGCGTCGCTCGTCGTCGAGCTGGCCGGCGCCGAGGCGCCAGGGGTGCAGGTCGACGTGGTGCCTGGGGTCACTGCCGCGCTCGCCTCGTCGGCGCTGCTCGGCGCGCCGCTTGGCCACGATCACGTCGCCGTCAGCCTCTCGGACCTCCTCACGCCGTGGGAGGCGATCGAGCGGCGGCTGCGGGCCGCGGCCGAGGCAGACCTGGTGGTCGTCTTGTACAACCCGCGTTCGACCGGCCGCACCTGGCAGCTGCCTGCCGCGCTCGACATCCTGCGGGGCTACCGGCCGCCAGCGACTCCGGTGGGGCTCGTCACCGACGCCACCCGACCCAGCCAGCGCGTGGTGCGCACCACGCTCGCCGAGGTGGACCCCGATGATGTCGGGATGACGACCTGTGTCGTGGTCGGGGCCACGACCACCGTGACCGTTGCCGGGCGCATGGTCACTCCCCGGGGGTATCGGACGTGACTGCCCACCCCATCGAAGCGGAGAGCTATCGGATCCTCGCCGAGCGGCTCGACCTGTCCGGCCTGGCGCCGGTCAGCCGGGCGGTCGTTGCCCGCGTGGTGCACGCGACCGCCGACGTGACGATGGCCGGCACCATGGTGCTCGACGAGGCTCAGCTGTGCTCGGCGGTCGCGATGCTGCGCGACGGCGCCCCGGTGGTCGCCGACGTCACGATGGTGGCAGCCGGCATCACTGGGCGCGACGCCCGCTGCTTCCTCGACCGGGTACCTCCGGCCGGTGCGGGTGACGCGTCGGCGATCGGCGGCGGAGCAGCGCCGACGACCCGAAGCGCCCGGGCGATGCGCATCGCGGCGGCTGCGCATCCGGTCGGGGCGGTCTTCGTCATCGGCTGCGCACCGACGGCGCTGGTCGAGCTGATCGCCCTTTCGGCAGCCGGCAAGCTCGACCCCGGGCTCGTCATCGCTCTGCCGGTGGGGTTCGTCGGGGCGGCGGAGTCCAAGGCGGCGCTGCGGGCAAGCGGGCTGCCGGCGATCAGCAACGTCGGCGAGCGGGGCGGGTCGGCCGCTGCGGCGGCGGCCTGCAACGCGCTCATCCGGGTTGCCGAGGAAGGCCGCAGTGTCTGAGGCCGTGCTGCTCGTGGCCCACGGGTCGCGGTCGGCCGCGGGGCGCGACGAGCTGCTCGCGCTGGCGGACGGTGTCGCCGGGGCGCGCGCGGGAACGCAGGTGCGTACCGGGTTCCTCGAGATGAGCGACCCACCGGCGTCGACCGTGCTCGACGACCTTCTCGACGACGGGGTCCGCGACGTGACCGTCGTCCCGCTCATGCTCTTCGCCGCCGGGCACGCCAAGTCCGACGTGCCGGCGCTGGTGCTGGACGCCCGGGAGCACCACCCCGAAGCACGCATCGTCTACGGTCGCCCGCTGGGGGTCGACCACGCACTCCTGGCGCTGGCGAGGCGACGGCTCCAGGCTGTCGGCGCCCTGGGCCTTCCCCTGGCGGTGCTGGCTCGGGGCACCTCCGACCCCGACGCGAACGCCGAGGCCTGGCGAGCCGGCCGGCTGCTGGCCGACATGTGCCAGACGCAGCTGGTGGTGTCGGGCTTCTCGGGGCTGACGTGGCCGACCGTCACCGGCGCGCTCGAGCAGCTGCGCCGGCTTGGCGCTCTACGCATCGCCGTGTTCTCGTGGTTCCTCGCGACCGGCGTCCTGCTGGACCGCATGCGTGCCGAATGGGAGGCGTTCGCATCGGCGACCGGCGTCGGAGTGGTCGACGCCGGGTACTTCGGCATCGAGCCGGAGCTGGTCTCGCTGGTCTGGGCGCGCGCCGACGAGGCCCGCGCGGGCGCAGTGGCTGCGAACTGCGACGTCTGTGCGTACCGACGGCCGTTCCCGGGCCTCGCCGATCGCGTCGGGATGGCGATCGGCGTCGGCCACTCGCACCTTGCCGCCGAGCATCGCCACCACACTGGCCACGGCACCGGTCAGGTGCTGCCGGGTCCTGACGAGGGCTGCGCCGAGGCATAACGCTCCACGCTCGGCGTCATCCGTCGAGCGCTACTGTCGCGCCCGTGCCGCGGCCGCCACGACTCCTCGTGAACACCGGTCAGGGGAAGGGCAAGAGCTCGGCCGCGTTCGGGGTGATGGGACGGGCCTGGGCCAGGGGATGGACGGTGGGCGTCGTCCAGTTCGTGAAGAGCGACAAGTGGCAGGTCGGCGAGCGCAAGCTCGCGGCGCATCTCGGGATCGACTGGCATACCCTGGGCGACGGGTTCACCTGGGAGTCCGAGGACCTCGAAGCGACGGAGGCCAGGGGTCGGCACGCGTGGGGCGTGGCCGCCGAGATGATCTCCTCGGGCAGCTACGACCTGGTGATCCTCGACGAGGTGACCTACATCGTGACCTACGGCTGGGTACCGGTCGCCGACGTCGTGGCGGTCCTCACCTCGCGGCCGGAGCGGACCAACGTGATCGTCACGGGGCGCGACGCGCCTGAC
>JAJZJT010000298.1 GCA_021809995.1 Actinomycetes bacterium | reverse complement strand
GGCCATCGACGCCGTGGCCTTTCCCTGCCCCGACTGCACGGCCGAGGCAGGTGCGGCCGAGGCAGGTGCGGCCGAGGGCGCCGACGCGGTCCCCGTCGCCGGCGCGCACCTCGAGGCCGTGGGGACCATGCGCCGGGTCGAGCCGGTCATCGACGCGTGGTTCGACTCGGGGTCGATGCCCACCGCCCAGTGGGGCTACCCGGTCGCGCCGGGCTCCGTCGGGCGCTTCGTCTACCCGGCCGACTTCATCTGTGAGGCGATCGACCAGACGCGAGGCTGGTTCTACTCGCTGCTCGCCGTCAACACGGTGGTGGGGCGCGAGGCGCCCTTCCGCAACGTGCTGTGCCTCGGGCACATCGTCGACGCCGAGGGCCGCAAGATGTCGAAGAGCATCGGCAACGTCATCGACCCCTGGGACATCCTCGACAGCCGTGGGGCCGACCCGTTGCGTTGGTGGATGTTCTCGCAGGGCTCTCCGTGGACGCCGACGCGGGTGAGCTTCGAGGCGATCGACGCCTCGCTGCGCGACACGCTCCTCACCGTCTGGAACACCTTCTCGTTCTTCACGACGTACGCGTCGCTCAACGGCTTCGACCCGGGCGACCCCGGGGTTCCCGACGCGGCGGCGCGCCCGGCGCTCGACCGGTGGCTGCGCTCACGCCTCGCCGCGACCGTCGCCGACGTGACCGAGGCCCTCGACGGCTACGAGCCGACGCCGGCCGCCGCCGCTCTCGCCACCTTCGTCGACGACCTGTCGAACTGGTACGTGCGGCGGTCGCGCCGGCGGTTCTGGCGGACCGACCCCGACGCGCCCCCGGCCGACGCGCTCGCCGCCCAGGCGACGCTCCACGAGGCCCTCGTGACGCTCGCTACCGTGCTCGCCCCGTTCTGCCCCTTCGTCGCAGACCACGTCTGGCGGGCGCTGACCGGGACCGGCGAGGACGCCTCCGTGCACCTCGCCGACTGGCCGCGGCCGGACGACGCGGCGCGTGACCTCGAGCTCGAACGCTCGATGTCGCTGGCCCGCCGGCTCGCCTCCCTCGGTCGGGCAGCCCGGTCCGAGGCTGGGGTGAAGGTCCGCCAGCCCCTCGCCCGGGCGCTCGTCCACCTGCCCGCCGGCAGCCCGGCCCTCCCGCCCGGCGTCGTCGAGGACGAGCTCAACGTCGACGCCGTCGACGTGGCCGTCGAGCTGGGCGAGGTGCTCCGCTACGAGGTGGTCCCCAACTTCAAGGTGCTGGGCCCCAAGCTCGGCAAGGCGGTCCAGGCTCTGCGTGCCGCGCTCGCGGAGGTCGACGGCGCGGCGGTGGCCGATGCCCTGGCTGCCGGCCGCACCTACGCCGTCGCTGTGGAAGGCGTACCTGGCGGCGCGGTCGACCTCGGACCCGACGACGTCGAGCTGCGAGTCAAGGCCCAGCCGGGCTTCGCCGTGTCGCGCGACGGCGGCGAGGTCGTCGCCCTCGACCTCGCCCTCGACGACGACCTGCGGCGGAGGGGGCTCGTCCGCGAGGTGGTCCGTCATGTGCAGGACCTGCGCAAGCAGCGCGGCCTGGCCGTCTCCGACGTCATCGACCTCACCCTCGACGGGGTGGACGACCTCGCCCCGCACTTCGACGCCATCGGGCGCGAGGTGCTCGCCCGTACGGTGTCGACCACGGCTCCCGCCGCCCCGACCGGCGAAGGCGTCGAGGTCGAGCTCGACACCGACCTCGGGCCACGCCCGGCGACCGTGTGGATCGTCCCGACGTGACCGGGCCGGCGGCCCCTGACGATCCGGCCCCGGCGGGACTCGCCGACGCCTGCGTCCTCGCCGTCGACCTCGGCACGGGCGGGCCCAAGGTGGCGGTCGTCTCGGGCGACGGCAGGGTGCTCGCCCACACCTTCGTTCCGGTCGGCCTCCGCCTCTTCGACGGGGGCGGCGCCGAGCAGGACCCCGGCGAGTGGTGGGCGGCGATCACCACGGCGTCGCGCCGGGCCGTGGCGGAGGCCGGCGTCGAGCCGGGCCGGTTCGTCGGCGTGGGGTGCACGGGCCAGTGGTCCGGAACGGTCGCCGTCGACGCGGCCGGCGAGGCCGTAGCCCCCGCCATCATCTGGATGGACTCGCGCGGGCACCGCGCCGTGCGCCGAGCCGTCGGCGGTCCGGTCACCGTGCTCGGCTACCACCCGCGCAAGGCGCTCCGGTGGATCCGCACCACCGGCGGCGCCCCGGGGCTCTCCGGCAAGGACCCGCTTGCCCACATCCTCTACCTGCGCGACGAGCACCCCGACGTCTACGAGCGCACCGCGACGTTCCTCGAGCCCGTCGACTACCTCAACCTGCGGCTGACGGGACGGGCGTGCGCCAGCTACGACTCGATCGCCGCCCACTGGGTCACCGACAACCGACGGGTCGGGTCCGTCGCCTACGACGACACGCTCCTCGCCTGGTCGGGCCTCGACCGGTCCCGCCTGCCCGACCTCGTGCCGCCCGGGTCGATCGTCGGCACGGTGTCGACGCAGGCGGCGGTGGAGCTGGGGGTCCCCGCCGGGCTGCCGGTGGCCTCGGCATCCGGCGACCTGCACTCGGCCGTCGTCGGATCGGGGGCCGTGGAGGACTTCGCCGGGCACCTCTACATCGGCACGTCGTCGTGGATCTCGGCGCACGTGCCGTTCAAGAAGACCTCGGTCGCCACCAACGTCGCCTCGATCCCCGCCGCCCTGGCGGGCAGGTACCTCGTCGCCGACGAGCACGAGACGGCCGGCGCCTGTCTCACCTTCGCCATGGACGCCCTCGGCGTCACCGACTTCGACGAGGTGGCGGCCCTCGTCGAGGCCGCCCCGCCGGGCAGCGGCAAGGTCCTCTTCACGCCGTGGCTGAACGGGGAGCGCTCGCCCGTCGACGACCACACCGTCCGGGGCGGCTTCCACAACCTGTCGCTGTCGACGACCCGTGCCGACCTCGTCCGCTCGGTGCTCGAGGGTGTCGCCCTCGACTCCCGCTGGCTCCTCGACGCCGTGGAGCGGTTCTGCGGGCGGCGTTTCGAGACGCTCGCCTTCGTCGGCGGCGGGGCGCGCTCGGACCAGTGGTGCCAGGTCCACGCCGACGTGCTCGGCCGACGCATCGTCCAGATGGCCGAACCGGTGCTCGCCAACGTCCGCGGCGCTGCCCTCCTCGCCCTGGTGGCGCTCGGTCGGGTCACGGTCGACCGGATCCCGAGCCTCGTCGAGGCGCAGGCGACCTTCGAGCCCGACGCGTCGCTCCGGCCGCGCTACGACGAGCTCTTCGCCGAGTTCGTGACCCTCTATCGCCGGACCAAGGGCGTCTACCGCCGGCTCAACGGGGGCTGAGCCGGCGGCTCGGCACCGGTCAGGCCGAAAGATAA
>JAJZJT010000015.1 GCA_021809995.1 Actinomycetes bacterium | reverse complement strand
TCGGGATCGGCGGTGCCGACCAACCGCAGGTGGCGGGTACGACCCGAAGCCGGCGGCGCCAGCAGTGCCACCGGCCACTCCGCCCCGGCTGCCACCGGCCACTCCGCCCCGGCTGCCGCGGGCCACTCCGCCCCGGCTGCCGCGGGCAGCGACGGCCACTCCGCCCCGCCTGCCTCACCCGAGAGGTACGAACGCATGTTCGTCATGCCGCCAGCATGGACCCGAACGCATGTTCGTGTCAAGGATCTCTACGAACAGATGTTTGCCTCGAGCGTCCTCAGCCGCTAGGGTCGGGCAAACACACGTTCCCCTCCCGGACGGCCGGGAGGGCCCGACTGGGGGCTCCCATGGCAGAGGTGCTCACGACGAAGCGGCGCCAGATCCTCGACTGCATCTCGTTGTCGCTGCGCGACCGGGGCTACCCGCCCTCGGTGCGCGAGATCGGCGAGTCGGTCGGCCTCACCTCCTCGTCGACCGTCCACGCCCACCTCGCCGTCCTGCAGCGCGAGGGCTATCTCCGGCGCGACCCGACCAAGCCCCGCGCCATCGAGGTCCGCTACGACCCCGCGTCCAAGGTGGTCGCCGAGCAGCGGCCAGTCCGGCACGTTCCCCTGGTCGGCGACGTCGCCGCTGGCACCGGCGTCCTCGCGCAGGAGAACATCGAGGAGCTGGTCCCGCTCCCCGAGGACTTCACCGGCAGCGGGTCGCTCTTCATGGTGCAGGTACGCGGCGACTCGATGGTCGACGACGGCATCCTCGACGGCGACTTCGTCGTCGTCCGCCAGCAGCCCGACGCCGACGACGGGGACACCGTGGTCGCCGGCATCCCCGACGGCGAGGCAACCGTCAAGCGCTTCCGCCGCGACGGCAGCTCGGTGGTGCTGACGCCGGCCAACGAACGGCTCTCGCCGATGGTCTTCGACGCCGAGGACGTCGTCGTCTACGGCAAGGTGGTCACGGTCCTGCGCCGCCTGTAGCGGGTCCGCCCGGGCTCACCGGCCCCGGAGCGACTGCGCCGCGAAGGCAATGTCCCGGTCGTCGAGGGACAGCACGACCTCGGGTGCGATCCGCTGGTGAGCGTCGGCGACGAGCGTCACCGCCGTTCCCCAGGCGCTGAACTGCACGGCATGGCGGGCGAAGGAGAGCGGGCCCTCGGCAACGTGGACGGCCACGACACCGGTGGCACCGAGGTGGAGGGCGGTCTCCTGCATCCGCTCCATCCCCGACTCGCGCGCCGAGTAGAGGGCGTTGGTGAAGTTGGCGAGCTCGACGTTCTGCGTCCGCTGCTGGAGCGCCGTCGACGCCGAACGTCGGGGAACGTTGACGAAGCTCGTGCCGTAGGCGAGGCCGAGCGGCGCCCACCCAGCACCGTGGAGGAGCACGAAGTCACGTGCCGAGAGGTCCGACACGAAGACCTCCGGGAGCGGTCCCCGGTGGCCTCGTCGCCCCGCCGGCGGGGCGACCGCCGGACGGACGGCCGTGCCCACCAGCTCGACGTCGACGTGGTGCGGGTGGACCTCGATCGTCACCTCGACCCCGACCACCCCCGCGCCTCCCACGTGCTCGCACTCGCGCCGCAGGCGCGCCACGGCGGCGCCGACGGCCCGCTGGTGGGCCTCGGTGGCTGGAGCGATCTCGCCCTGCGACCACACCCACACGCCGCCGGGCACGGCGTAGACCGACACGCCGTTCACCAGGTCGACGGGCACCCAGCCGATCGAGTGCAGCAGCAGCGTCTCGTCGATCGACAGGTCGGAGGTCACTGCCGCGCCCGAGGGCGCCTCTGGTGCGGCGAGCGACGCCATGCCCGCCCGCAGCTCGGCACGGACATCGGCGGCGGGGACCGATCCCGGCGCCGGCACCCCCGGCGGGGTCGGCACGCTCATCCGAGCCGCACCGTGGGACGCGGAGCGGGGAGCGGGTCGACGTGCTTGAACCGCCGCACCCGGGTCCCTCGCAGCGTGCACTCGACGACTTCGTCGCCCTGGCCGAGCTCCCTCGAGTCGAGACCTGCCCTCGCCCCGTGCAGCTCGTCGGCCCCGAGCTGGTCGCGGATCCGTTGGCGGGCGAGCGACCGAGCTGCGGCACGCGCCCGAGACACCTGCTCGATCTCAGCAGTGCCGGCCGTCCCCCATCCGTACGCCTGACCCTCGCTCAGGTACTCGGTGACGCACGACGCCCAGACCCGAACCGACACCATGGCGGCCACGACGGAGACCGGCATCATGCCCGCCTCGAGCAGCTTGGTCAGCCGCATCCCCGCCAGGTACGTCGACCACGGCCGCTCCCCGGGCGGCGGCGGTGCGTCACGCACCACCACGGCGGTGCCGAGGACGTGGAACTCGACGACGTTCATGTCGGCGAGGTGCCGCGCCGTGTCGACCACGCCGATGACCCCGTGCGCCCCTGCGTCGCCCGCCTCCTCGAGCATGCGCTGGAACGCCGAGCCGAAGCCCTGGGCCCAGGCCGCCTCGACCCACGGCTGCTCGTAGTTCTGGCCCCACATCCGGTGCTCGGCCGACACGAACCCGTGCGGGCACGCCCACTGTTCGCTGTACGCGCCCCGGGGCAGGCCCGACAGCGGCGAGGCGCTCCGCAGGTAGGGAGACCCGGCTCCGTAGAACGCCCACTGCATCGCGCAGAAGCCCTGCACGAGGCCGACGGGCTCGAGGCCGGCCTCGAGGCACGCCGCCAGGTCGGGGATCGACAGGGCCGAGGCCGAGGACCGGGTCGCCAGCCTGGCGGCCGCCTCGCGCGGCACATCGGCCTCGCCCGCTGCAGCCTCGCCCGCTGCAGTCGGCACGGGCGCGTCGGGGGGCTCGGCGGTCATCGGCTCAGTTGTCGAGGGAGATGATGGTGGTCGGTCGGGGCAGGGTGACGGCCTCCCCGGTGCGCTCCACGGCGGTCCCGATGGCCAGGAACTCGATCGTGTGGCTCCCCCACTGGTGCGTCTTCTCCTCGAGCCGGACACCCACGATGCCCGTCGCTTCGAGCTCGGTCGCCTCGTCCTGCATGCGGGTCATGGCCAGCTCGCGCGCCTCGTAGAGCGCCTGGGTGAAGTTGGGGAGCTCGACGTTCTGCCCCATGGAGCCGAGCGCCTGGCCGAGGCCCCGATGGGCGATGTGGTAGACGCACGTCCCCATCACCAGCCCACGGGGAACGTGCCCGGTCTGCATGAGGGTCCAGAAGTCCTGCCCCGACAGGTCGGAGGTGAACGGCTTGCCCTTGGCGTTCCGGTAGGACTCGCCGTCTTCGGACTTGACGGCCGTGCCCATGGCGATGAACTCGGCGGCGTCGCTGCCCCACTCGTAGTAGTTGACGTCGAGCCGCACACCGACGATGCCGTCGGCGCCGAGCTGGTCGGCTTCCTCCTCCATCCGGGTCATGGCCAGCTCGCGGGCGTGGTACATCGCCTCGGTGAGCTTGGTCAGCTCCTGGGAGGTCGAGAACTTTCGCAGCTGCACGCCGGTGTGGTAGATCGACGACCCCATCACGAAGCCGAGCGGGTGGAAGCCCGCCTCCTTCACGAGCAGGAACTCGTTGACCGACAGGTCCGAGGTGAACAGACCCTCCCCGAGCTCTTCGAGCCGATGCCCGGCGTCCTCGGGGAGGTCCCCCGCAGTCGGTGTCGTGCTCACGTCGTTCCTCCGATCACCATGCGTTCGAGCGCTTGCCGGGCGGCATCGCTGTGGGCAGCCTCGGCCCGGACCGCCTCGAGGAGGCGCCGCACCCACTCGCTGGCTCCGATGGTCTCGGTACGGATGCGGATCCCGCCCGACACCCGGCCAGCCGTGCACCGCAGCGACCCGTGGTCGGCCACGGCCTCGAGCACGTCGTTCCCGACGGTCAGGCGTACCGAGGTGATCTCGCCGCCGCGCCGGAGACGCCCCCCCGCCCTCGTCACCTCGAGCCGGCTTCCGAGCACGTCGGCCAGCTGCTCGGCGAGCACGGTGAGCAGGACCTGGACATCGCCGGCGTTGGCCTGCAGCGCCGACGCGGCCAGCTCGAGGTCGAAGCCTCCGCCGGCGTCGATGGTCACGACGCGCCCTCCTCCCCGGAGGTGACACCCGACCCCAGTGCTTCGGGCGGCGGCGCACCGGTACCGAGCTGCGCCTTCAGCGCTGCGAGCTCCTGGTCGACCTGGCTGTCGGCGGACACCTTGTCGAGCTCGCGCTGGATGTCGTCCCCGCCGCCGCCCACGTCCTCGAGCGCACCCGATTCGAGGAGCTCGTCGAGAGCGCCCGAACGCGCCTGCATGGTGGCGATCTTGTCCTGCGCTCGCTGCAGGGCCGCCCCCGAGTCGCCGAAGGTCTTCGAGATGCCGGCAACGCTCTCGTTCACCGACGCAGAGGCCTTGGCCGCCGTATAGGTGGCCTTCATCGTCTCCTTCTGCGTCCGGAAGGAGTTCACCCGCTGCTGGAGCGCGTTCAACGTCTCGGTGAGCTTCTGCTCCTGCTCGTCGAGCTGCTGGCGCTGGGGCTCCATGCCGTCGATCTGCTGCTGCGCGGCGGCCTTGCGGGCCAGGGCCTCCTTCGCCAGGTCGTCCTTGCCGGCGGCCAGGGCCGCCTTGGCCTGGTCCTGCAAGTGGTCGATCGAGTGACGGAGCTGGTCCTCCTGCAGCTCGATGTGCTTCTTCGAGCCGGCGATGTCGACGAGCGCCCGGCGCACCTGGGTCAGCTGCTCGAGCATCTTCTCGTAGGAGAGGTCGAGCATCTCGTTCGGGTTCTCCGCGGCGTCGAGCGCGCGGTTGGCCTTGGCCTCCATGATGTCGTGCGCCCGCTGGAACAGCCCCATGGCACCGCCTCCTCGTGCAGCCGGACGACCCGTCCATCTCACTGTAGAGGAACACCTGGCCAGAGGGGGGTCGCCACTGGCCTCGGAGGGGGTGAGCCGGCTCCCGGAGGGGGTGAGCCGGCTCTCGGAGGGGTGCGGGCCGGGCCCGGCACGCACCAGCGCGTTCGGGCGCCGCGGCCTCAGTCGGCCGACCCCACCACGGCCGAGAGCACGTCGAACGCGAGCTCGAGGTCGGCGCGCGCCACGCGCTCGCCCTCGGTGTGGGCGAGCTCCGGGTCGCCGGGGCCAAAATTGGTCGCCGGTACGCCGTGCTCGGCCAGGGTCGCGACATCCGTCCAGCCCACTTTGGCCCGGGGCGGCGCACCCGTGGCCGCCACCAGCCGGGCGAGCAGTGGGTGGTCGAGCCGGGGGTGGGCACCGGCCGCGGCGTCCTCGAGGACCCACTCGTCACCCGGCTCGAGGTGGGGGGCGAGCAGCTCGCGGAGGGCGGCCTCCGCCTCTTCGGCGCTCCGGTCGGGAGCGAAGCGGTGGTTGACGGTGATGCTGGCCCGGTCGGGCACGACGTTGCCGGCGACGCCCCCGTCGACGGCGACCGCCTGCAGCTGCTCGGCGTAGGCACAGCCGTCGAGCACGACGGTGCGCCCCTCGTAGGCGGCGAGCGCGGCGAGCACGGGTGCGAGGCGATGCACGGCGTTGCGCCCGGTGTACGGGCGCGCCGTGTGCGCCCGGGCCCCGGCCAGGCCGAGCCGCACCCGCAGGGTCCCCTGGCAGCCAGCCTCGACCACGCCGCCGGTGGGCTCGCCGACCACCGCCGCATCGGCCCGGAGCAGCTCGGGCCGCTCGCGAAGGAGCGCGCCGAGCCCGCTGTGGACCCGGGCGACCTCCTCACAGACGTAGAAGCACCACGTGAGGTCGACCGCCGGCTCCCGCACCGCCCGGGCCAGAGCGAGCAGGACGGCCACGCCGCCCTTCATGTCGGCAGCGCCGACGCCGGTGAGCACGTCGTCCGACACCGTCGGCACGTCGTTGCCCCCCGACGGGGGGACGGTGTCGAGGTGGCCGACGAGCAGCAGGCGGCGGGGTCGGCCGAGCGACGTGCGGGCGACGACGTTGTCGCCGACCCGCTCGACGGCGAGGTGGTCGCACGCCGCCAGGGCGGCCTCGACGGCCTCGGCGATGACCTGCTCGTGGTGGCTCGGGGACGCCATAGCCACCAGGGCGGTCGCCAGAGCGAGGAGGTCCTCGGGGAGGTCGAGGGACGCGGCGCCGACGCTCGTCACACGGAGGCGCCGTGCTCGCGCAGGACGTCGTTCAGCTGTGCCTTGTCGTGGCGCTCCCCCTCGGCGAGGCGCTTGATGACGAGCACGCACGGCAGGAAGAACTCGCCGCCGGGGAACACCCGCCGTCGGGTCGCGAGCACGGCCACCGACCACGGCGGCACGTGCCCTCGGCTCAGCTCGCCGCCCGTCTCGGCGTCGATGACCGGGATCGACGGGTTGAGGATGACGCCGGCGCCGAGCACGGCCCCCCTCCCCACCCGGGCACCTTCGGTCACCATGCAGCGACTACCGATCATGGCGTCGTCCTCCACCACCACGGGGGCGGCCTGGGGCGGCTCGAGCACCCCACCGATGCCCACCCCGCCCGAGAGGTGGACACGTTCGCCGATCTGGGCGCACGAGCCGACGGTGGCCCACGTGTCGACCATGGTCCCGTCGCCCACGCGAGCCCCGATGTTGACGTAGCTCGGCATGCACACCACCCCCCGGCCGAGGTGGGAGCCGAAGCGGGCCGAGGCGCCGGGCACGACGCGCACGCCCGAGGCGGCGAAGTCGTGCTTCAGGGGGAGCTTGTCGGCGTACTCGAACGGACCGAGCTCGGTCGTCTCGATCGCCCGGAGCCGGAAGAGCAGCAGGATGGCCCGCTTCAGCCACTCGTGGACCACGACCTCGTCGGTGGCGGGGTCGACCTCGGCGACGCGCTCCTCCCCGCGGTCGAGCAGGGTGATCGCCTCGGTGACCACCGCGAGGGCGTCGGCATCGTCGGGCCCGAGCTCGCCGGCGCGCTCCCACAGCTCGTCGATGCGTGCCGGAAGGTCTGCCATGGCCGCGACGTTACCCGGCGGCGCCGGCGAGCCAGTGCTCCGGGGCCTCGGCGAGGCGGTGCCCGACGAGGGCCAGGGCGTCGTCGGGCTGGACGACGGCCACCCGCAGCCACCCGCGACCGCCGGGGCCGTAGAGCTCTCCCGGGCTGACGAGCACCCCGCCGTGGCGGGCGAGCGCCTCCGCGGCGCGCCAGGCGTCCCCGGCGCCGTCGGGCACCGGTACCCAGAGGTAGAAGCCGCCGTCCGGCAGGGTCACCGGCATCCCGGCGGCACCCAGGGCCTCGGCGAGCAGCGTGAGACGTCGCCGGTACCGGACGCGCTGGGCTTCGACGTGCTCGTCGTCGTCGAGGGCGACGGCGGCTGCCGCCTGGACCGGGCCGGGCACCATCAACCCGGCGTGACGGCGCACGTCGAGGAGGTAGCCGACGAGGTCGGGGTCGCCCGCGTAGAAGCCGGCCCGCACGCCGGCCAGGTTCGACCGCTTGGAGAGCGAGTGCACGGCGACCACGCCGTCGGCGCCGTGCTCGAGGATGCTCCGGGGCGGCCCGTGCCAGGTGAACTCGGCATAGCACTCGTCCGAGAAGACGGGCACCCCGTTGCGGCGGCCCCACTCGGCCGCTGCGCCGAGGTCGGTCAGCCCCCCGGTCGGGTTGGCCGGACTGTTGACCCAGGCCACGACGGCGCGGCGGGCGTCGTCCTCGGGCACGGCCGCGAGGTCCGGACCACCGTCGGCCCGTTCGGGGACGGGGACGGCCCGACAGCCGGCCAGGGTCGCCCCCATGGCATAGGTCGGGTAGGAGACCGCCGGGTAGAGGACGGTGTCGCGACCGGGCCGACGCAGACGCAGGTAGTGGGCGGCCGACGCCACCAGCTCCTTCGTCCCGACGCACGCCGCCACCTCGTGCCCGGGGTCGACGGCGACGTCGAAGCGGCGGGCGAGCCACCCGGCCGCCGCCGTGCGGAACGCCGCCGAGCCCGGCGACGTCGGGTACCCGCGCTCGGCCCCCGACCGGGCGAGGGCCTCGACCACGGCCTCGGGCGGCGGGTCGCACGGTGTGCCGATCGAGCAGTCGACGACGCCACCCGTGCCCGCCGACCCCGGGTGCCCGGCGGCTCCCCACCGCTCCTCGGCGACGGACCGGATGCGGTCGAGGCGGGCGTAGGGGTACGGCGGCGGGACGAAGCCCGTCGGCCCCTCGTCGCGGCGGCGCTCGGCCGGCCCGGGCGACCGGGTCGTCGCCGTCACGGTGCCGCGAACTCCTCGAAGCGGGCCCGGCCGACAGGGTCGAGGACGACCTGGAGCCGGGTGGCACCCGCCGCCTCCTCCTCGGCGAGGATCTCGCCTTCGCGGTGGACGGCGGCGAGGACGTCGCCGCGCTCCCAGGGAACGAGCAGCTCGACGACCTGGTCGCGGGTGCGCAAGCGCTCACCGATCGTCTCGACCAGCTCGTCGAGGCCCCGGCCGGTCCGGGCCGACACGGTCAACGACCCCGGGTGCGCGGCGAGCAGGTGCTCGACCTCGGCCGTGGCCGCCGGGTCCCGCTCACCGAGCGCGTCGACCTTGTTCACGACGAGCAGCTCCGGCAGGTTGCCGGCCCCGATCTCGGTCAGCACAGCTCGGACGGCAGCGACCTGGCCCTCGAAGTCGGGTGCCGAGCCGTCGACCACATGGACGAGCAGGTCGGAGCCGTTGACCTCCTCGAGGGTCGACCGGAAGGCCTCCACCACCTGGTGCGGGAGCTTCCGCACGAAGCCGACCGTGTCGGTGACGAGGACCGTCTCGCCCCCGGGGAGCTGGCACTGGCGCGTCCGGGGGTCGAGGGTCGCGAAGAGCCGGTCGGCGACGAGGACGTCGGCGCCGCAGAGCCGGTTGAGCAGCGTGGACTTGCCCGCGTTCGTGTAGCCGACGAGCGACACCGTGCGCTGGCGCGACCGGGCACGTCCGCGGCGCTGGGTCGTCCGTGTGCGGTCGAGCTGGCGCAGGTCGGCCTCGAGGCGGGTCATGCGCCGGACCAGGCGGCGGCGGTCGACCTCGAGCTGGGTCTCGCCCGGTCCTCGGGTCCCGATGCCTCCGGCTTGCTGGCTGAGGGCGCGGCCTCGGCCGCGGAGCCTCGGCAGTCGATAGCGCAAGAGCGCGAGCTCGACCTGGGCGCGTCCTTCCGGCGTCCGGGCGTTCTGGGCGAAGATGTCGAGGATCACGGCCGTCCGGTCGATCGCCGTCCGGCCGAGGGCGCGTTCGAGGTTGCGCTGCTGCGCCGGGGTCAACTCGTCGTCGAAGACGACCGTGTCGGCGTCGACGGCCCGGGACAGCTCGGCCAGCTCCTCGACCTTCCCGCTACCGAGGAACGTGGCCGGGTCGGGCGCCTCGCGACGCTGGACGACCCGGCCCACGACGTCGGCGCCGGCGGTCGCCACCAGACGGGCCAGCTCGTCGAGCCCGGCCTCGGTCTCCTCGTCGGCTTGCCCGCCCCGGGTGACGCCGACCAGCACGATCTTCTCCCGGACTGCCCGGGAGATCAGCGTGTCGGTGAAGGCGGTGTGGTCAGGGCTCATCGTCGTCCGGCTCGCACCCGGCCAGTGCCGCCAGGTCCACCACCACGGTAGCGACCACTGCGGTCGGGCCGGCCAGGCGGGCGCCGTCCTCGCCGAGCTCCACGTCGAGGTCCCCTCCCGGGTTGGCCACCACCACCGAGGGCCCGACGAGCCCCCGGGCCCGAGCCACGGCGGCAGCCGCGCACGTTCCGGTGCCGCAGGCCAGCGTCTCACCGACCCCGCGCTCGAAGACCCGCATCCGGAGCCGGTCGGCACCGTCCACGGCGGCCACTTCGACGTTCACGCCGTCGGGCCGGCGGGCCGACGCCACCGCCGCCAGGGCGGGTAGGTCGACGGCACCAGGATCGAGCCCGAGCACGACCAGGTGGGGATTTCCCATGTCGACCGGGACGGCACGGCTCCCTGCCAGCGGCCCGGGCTCCTCCGTGCCCAGCACGGGTCGTCCCATGTCGACCGAGGCACGGGCCAGCCACGGGCGCTCGCCGGGCTCGTAGACGACCGTGCGCACGCCCGCAGCCGTGGCGACGGTGAACGCGGGGGGCGAGACCGCCCCGGCGAGCACCGCCGCCTGGGCGAGGCACCGAATACCGTTCCCGCTCATCTCCGCAGGAGACCCGTCCGCGTTGCGCAGGTCCATGGTGACGTCCGCGCCGTCGGTGCCGGCCAGCACCCGGATGAACCCGTCGGCCCCGACCCCACGGTGGCGGTCGCACAGGGCCCGCGCCACCGCCGGACCGGCAGGGGCATCGCCGCCGATGTCGACGAGCACGACGAAGTCGTTGCCGGCACCGTGGTGCTTGGTCAAGGTCAGGGTGGAGGTCACGGGCGAGAGAGGGTGGAGGCGAGGGACGTCGGCTCAGTCTGGCACGGCGGGCCCGCCCGGGGCGGTGCTCCCCACCGCGGCCCGCGACGCGATGCGGTCGACGGCGTCGGCGGCGACCGCTGCGGCGGCATCGGCGTCTGCAACCCACACGACCCGTGGGTCACGGCGGAACCAGGACCACTGGCGCCGAGCAAAGGCAATGGTCCGCCGCACGGCGACGTGACGCGCCTCGTCGAGGGTGACCTCGCCGCGCAGGTGGGCCAGCAGCTCGCGATAGCCGAGAGCCTGACGAGCCGTGTGCGACAGGCCACCCGGAGCGGCGGTGAGCGCGCGGACCTCCTCGAGGAAGCCCTCCGCGAGCTGGCGGTCGAACCGCTCGGCGATCCGGCGCCCCGCCTGCTCGGGGTCGTAGCTGATCCCCACCAGCACGTAGGGCACCGGGGGATGCTCGGCCAGCCCGGGACCAGCGGCCGAGAACGGCCGCCCCGACCCGAGGCACACCTCGAGGGCCCGCACCAGCCGGCGCTCGTTCGCCGGGCTCACCCGACCGGCGGCCGCCGGGTCGAGGCGGCCGAGGTGCTCGTGCAGCTCGGCGAGCCTCGCCGCCCTCGCCGGCGTCCCCGGAGGTCCGGCGGTCTCCAACGACGCCGCCAGTTCGGCAACCACCTCGGGGAACCGGCCGGGGAAGCGGAGCCGATCGACCACTGCCCGCAGGTAGAGGGCCGTCCCCCCGGCGAGCACCGGCACCGCGCCGCGCCCGGACACGGCGTCGAGCGCCTCGCCGGCTGCCCGCTGGAAGTCGACGACGGTGAACACCTCGCTCGGCTCGACCAGGTCGATGAGGTGGTAGTGGACCTCGCTGCGCTCGGCCGGGCTCGGCTTGGCCGTCCCCACGTCCATGCCCCGATAGACGGCCATGGAGTCGACGGAGAGCACCTCCACCGCGACGTCCGTGCGGGACAGGGCCACCCGGTGGGCGGCAGCCGACTTCCCCGACGCCGTCACGCCGAGGACGGCTACCCCGACTGGCAGGAGTTCCCTCGAGCCCATCCCACAGGCGCCCGTCGCGTGGCGCGTGTCAGCGGGCGGCAACGGCGATCCGCGTGCGGTGCCGCGGCAGGTCCGTCACCGCCTCGAGGGTGCCGAGCACGTGGTGGCGAGCCGCCTCCGTCACCCGGACCCGCGCGTACGAACCAGGCCGCAAGGTCGGTTCCCCCGGCTCGAAGTGGACGAGCTTGTTCTGGCTCGTCCGCCCGGTCACGAGCAACGCGTCCCGCTTGGACGGCCCCTCGACGAGGACCTCCTCGACGAGCCCCACGCGAGCCCGGTTGGCCTGGAGCGCCGAGCGCTCGACGACTGCCCGCAGGCGCTCCATCCGCTCGGTGACCACCGGTGCCGGGACGAACCGGTCCGTCATGGCGGCCGCTCGGGTGCCCGGGCGCGGCGAGAAGACGAAGGTGTAGGCACTGTCGTAGGACGCCTCGGCCACGACGGCCAGGGTTGCCTCGAAATCGGCGTCGGTCTCGCCGGGGAAGCCGACGATCACGTCGGTGGTCACGGCGAGGTCGGGCACCGCTCGACGGGCGGCCGCCAGCCGCTCGAGGTAGCGCTCCGCCGTGTACCCGCGGCGCATGGCGGTGAGCACCGTGTCGCTGCCGGACTGGAGCGGCAGGTGGAGGTGGTTGCACACCGCCGGGACGTCGGCCATCGCAGCGATCGTCTCGGGGCGGAGGTCTTTCGGGTGGGGGCTCGTGAAGCGGACCCGCCGGATCCCCTCGACGGCACCGACGCGGGCGAGCAGCTCGGCGAAGAGCGGGCGGCGGCGCGTCAGGTCGCGCCCGTACGAGTTCACGTTCTGCCCCAGCAGCGTCACCTCGGTGACGCCGCGCCGGGACAGGTCGGTCACTTCGGCGACGAGGGCGTCCATGGGGCGCGACACTTCGGGCCCACGTACCGACGGCACGACGCAGAACGCGCACGAGTTGTCGCACCCGGTCTGGATCGTCACCCACGCCGCGTACGGCAGGTCGCGCACGGCACCGAGAGCCAGCGCCTGGGCTCCCTCGCCGCCGCCGTCGGCCGGCGGGCCGTCGAGCACCTCGACGACTGCCTCGCCCCGCTGCGCCGACTGGCGGAGCAGCACCGGCGCCCGCTCGAGGTTGTGCGTGCCGAAGACGACGTCGACGTGGGGCGCCCGCCGCCGGATGGCTTCGGGGTCGAGCTGGGCGAGGCACCCACCCACGGCGATCTGCATGCCAGGGCGGCGCTCGGCCAGCGCTTTCAGATTGCCCAGGTGCCCGTAGAAGCGGTTGTCGGCGTTCTCACGGATGCAGCACGTGTTGACCACGACGACGTCGGCTTCCTCGAGGTCGTCGACGGGCCGGAGCCCGTCGGCTGCCAGCATGCCGGCGAGGCGCTCGGAGTCGTGCTCGTTCATCTGGCAGCCGAACGTGCGCACGGCGAACGTCCGAGGCGCCGGGGCGGCACCGCCACCGACCTGGAGCTCCTCGGACGGGTTGCGGGTCGTCTGGTCCATGGCCCCCACAGGTTAGGGCCGGGCTGCCCCTCCCCGAGCCGGTGCCGGCCGCCCTGCCTCGGCGCAACCGGTCGGGCAAGCTGTCAGGGCGTCCGGGCGGTCACCACCGTGTGGATCCCGCCGCGCACGAGCCAGTCCGTCACCACCGTGGCACGCCGCGGCGACGCGGCGGCCACCAGGTCGTCGAGGATCCGGTTGGTGACGTCCTCGTGGAACGCGCCCTCCTGGCGGTAGCTCCACAGGTAGAGCTTGAGCGACTTGAGCTCGACGATGTGCCGGTCGGGGACGTAGGTGATCGAGACGGTGGCGAAGTCGGGCTGCCCGGTCAGCGGGCACACGCAGGTGAACTCGGGCGTCTCGCAGCGGACCTCGTAGTCGCGCCCAGGGCGGGGGTTGTCGACGACCTCGAGGGTGCGCGACGGTGACGACGGCACGCCTCAGCCCCGGGTCCGCGGACCGGTGCCGAGCTGGGGACCCGTGCCGGGCGCCCCGTCGACACCCGACAGCCAGGCAGGAGGCCGCTCGCTCCACAGGTCGACCGACCCGTCCCGGTCCACGACCAGGCCGGCCAGGTCCGGGCGGAGCAGGAGGGCGCGCCCGGCGATACCGGCTTCGGCAAGGGCCTCCTTCGCCGCGGCGAGGACCCGGGAGCCGTCCGCACTGGTGCAGATGCCGAGCAGGGAGGGGCCGGCGCCAGACCAGCACACGGCCCGCGCACCGCCGGCGGCCAGGCGCCCGAGCAGCTTCGGGGCCGCCGGGAACAACGGGCTGCGGTAGTCCTGGTGGAGCCGGTCCTCGGTCGCCTCGGGGATGAGGAGGCGGCTGTCGGCGAGGCCGGCGAGGAGCAGCGCCATGCGCCCGAGGTTGAAGGCGGCATGCGCTCGCGTCACGGTCACCGGCAGGACCTGGCGCGCCTTCGCCGTCGGGAGGGCGGCGTCGGGCACGATGACGACGAACACCAGGCCTGCGTCGAGGGGGAGACGCACCGCCCGCACCGCGCCACGCACCGAGGTCGCCGCCACGAGGCCGCCCACCACGGACGCGGCGGCGTTGTCGGCGTGGCCGTCCATGTGGGCCGCCACGGCGAGCGGGTCCGTCGCCCCTGCCGCCGCGGCAGCGGCGGCGGCCAGCGCCGCCGAGGACCCGAGGCCGCGTCCGACGGGGACTTCCGAACGGATCGTGATGGCGAGCCGGTCGGTGCCGGCCACCTCGATGGCCACGCGGGCGGCGAGGTGCGAGGGGTCGTCGGCGAGGCCGGCTCCCTCGCCTTCGGAGCGAACGATCAGCTTCGACGCCGGCTCGACCTCGACCTCGACGTAGCGGTCGAGCGCCACGGCGAGGGTGTCGAACCCGGGACCCAGGTTGGCCGACGATGCTGGGGCTCGCGCGCGCACGTCCCGAGGGTAGCCGTCGGTCGCCGGCCGCCGCAGCGCTCGGGACCGGGACGTCGTCAGCCGTGGAGCGCCCGCCACCACCACCCGGGCTCGGGGACGCTCGCGGCGAGCCGGAGCGGGACGGTCGCCGACTCGGAGCCCAGACGCACGCGGGCCGTCCCCACCACCTGGCCACGTCGCCCGGGGGCGAGGCGCCGCGTGTGCTCCACCGTCACGTCCACCACCTGCCCCGGCCACCCGGCAACCCGCGCCGGCAGCGACACCACCACGGCGACAGCGTGGACGACCCCGCCCCACGTCGCCCGCACCGTCCCGACGCGGAGGCCGGCGGCGAGCACGGTGGCGGGCACGACCGCGGCCACCGCCCCGGCGAGGAGCCGGTCGGTGACCGGCCTCGTGTCGCGGAGGGGGTCGGGGATGTAGAGCGGTGCCGTCGTCGTGGTCGACGAGCCGGCGCCCGCCGTCGTGGTCGTGGTCGTGGTCGTGGTCGACGAGCCGCTCGGTGCGTGCGTCGGGAACGGCACCCCCGCGGGGTACGGCTGGCCGAGCACGGCCGCCAGCACGGTGACGGTTCGCCCGCCCGTCGTGACCTGCGCCGCCAGCACCAGGCACCCTCCGGCCTTGGCCGTGAAACCCGACTTGACCCCGATGACCCGGACATCGCCGAGGTCAAGGCCGATCTCGGGGACGAGGTTGGCGGCCCGGCCGAGCAGCGGAAGGGTCACGACGGGCATGGCGACGACGGCCCGGAACGCGGGGATGGCCATGCCGGCTGCCGCCACCTTCAGGCAGTCGGCGGCCGTCGAGGCACTACCCGCGGCGACACCGCTGGCGTCGACGAAGTGGGATGCGGTCATACCGAGCGACGAGGCAAGCGCGTTCATCTTGGCGACGAACGCCGTCTGGGTACCGGCATCCCAGACGGCGAGCGCGTAGGCGATGTTGTTGGCCGACTGCGTGAGCAGCGCCTCGAGCATCTGCCACTCGGTGAGGTGCTCGCCGACCTGGACGGGCACCGTGGACTGGTCGCCTTTGAGGTCGTGGTCGTAGGCGGCCACGTCGGCGGGAGTGATGGTGATGGTGGGACCGGGGCCCCCGACCGGCACCGGGTGGTCTCGCAGGACCACCACGGCGGTGGTCAGCTTGGTCAGCGAGGCGACGGGGACGGGTCGCTCGGGACCCGACTGGGCGGCGAAGCCGAGGGCCGGCACGGAGACGGCCGCCTGCCCCGTGACGGGCCACGGCAGCATCGGACGTGGCCCGCCCACCGTCACACGGGCAGGCACGTCGAGTGAGACGTGGTCGGCCGGCTCGGGAGCGCCGGCCCGCACCGCGCCGGCGACCCCCGCGCCGCCGAGCACCACTGCCACGACCGCCGGCAGCACCACCCAGCGCCAGCGGCGACGCCGGCGATGGGTCGGTCGACCCCGATCGGGCTCGACCGACCGGCGTTCACCTTCGAGCGCGCTCGTCTCGGTCAGCGGGCGTCGAGCTCCTCGGGCGTCATCAAGACGGCTCGGGCCTTCGAGCCCTCAGACGGGCCGACCACACCGCGGCGCTCCATCAGGTCCATCAGCCGGCCCGCCCGGGCGAAACCCACCCGGAGCTTGCGCTGGAGCATCGAGGTCGATCCAAGCTGCGAGCGGACCACGAGGTCGATCGCCTGGCCGAGAAGCTCGTCGTCGTCGTCGCCAGGCGCGCCACCCGTGGCCGTTCCGACGACGGTCTCCTCGATCCCCGCCACGACCTCGAGCGAACGCTGGCGCCGCCAGTGCGCGGTCACCGCTCGGACCTCCTCCTCGCTCACCCACGGCCCCTGCAGCCGCTGCGGCACGGAGGACGACGCCGTCAGGAGGAGCATGTCGCCCTTGCCGATCAGGCGCTCGGCGCCCGGTTGGTCGAGGATCACCCGGCTGTCGGCGAGGGACGACACCGAGAACGCCAGCCGCGAAGGGACGTTCGCCTTGATCACGCCCGTGATCACGTCGACCGAGGGGCGCTGGGTAGCCAGCACGAGGTGGATCCCGACGGCCCGGGCCATCTGGGCGATGCGGCACACCGAATCCTCCACGTCGCGCGCCGCCACCATCATCAGGTCGTTGAGCTCGTCCACCACGACGAGGATGAAGGGAAGGCGGGCATAGCGTGGCTCGTCGACGTCGCCGGAGGCGGCTCCGCCGTCGGCGCCAGCGTCCGCGTCACCCGACCCGACGGTGCGTCGCCGGTAGGCCTCCTCGGCCTCGGCGAGCTCCCCACGGTCGACGGCTCGGTTGTAGCCGGTGACGTCGCGCATGCCCACCTCGGCGAGCAGGTCGTAGCGACGGTCCATCTCCTTGACCGCCCAGGCAAGGGCGTTCGCCGCCTTCTTGGGGTCGACGACGACTTGGGTGAGGAGGTGAGGCAGGTCGTTGTACTGCCCGAGCTCGACGCGCTTGGGGTCGATCAGGATGAGGCGGACCTGGTCGGGCGTGGCCCTCACGAGGATCGACGTGAGGATGGCGTTGATGCACGACGACTTGCCCGAGCCCGTCGCCCCGGAGACGAGCACGTGGGGCATCTCGGCCAGGTTGGCCAGCACGGGTCGGCCCGCGATGTCGCGTCCGAGGGCGACCTGGAGCGGATGGTGGGCGGCAGCGGCCTCGGGGGACGACAGGATGTCGCCCAGGGAGACGAGCTGACGGTGGCGGTTGGGGACCTCGACGCCGATGGCGGACTTGCCCGGGATGGGCGCGAGGATGCGCACGTCGGGCGACGCCATGGCGTAGGCGACGTCCTTCGCCAGCGACGTGACGCGCACCACCTTCACCCCTGGGCCGAGCTCGAGCTCGTAGCGCGTCACCGACGGGCCGACCGTCTGGCCGACGAGGCGGGTCTCGACCCCGTGGGCGGCGAGCGCCGCCACGAGCGTCGCACCCCCCGCCGCGACCTCCTCGGCGTTCACCGAGCGCGCACGCGACCGCTTGAGGAGGGTGATCGGCGGCAGACGCCACTCCCCCACGGCCGGCCCGAGGCGCAGTTCGAGCTGGTCCCCGCGCCCGGGGCGGGTCGCCTCGTCCGGCAGCGTCGCCGGGCCGACCGCCGGGCCGTCCTCGCCCTCGGTAGCGCCGCCGGTCGCAGGGAGCGCCTCGGGCACCGCGTCGAGGGCAGCCACCGCGCCGCTGTCGGCCTCGGCGTCGAGGGCGGCGGCGCCCGGTAGCGAGGCTTCCAGGCCGTCGACCACGACGTGAGCCCCCGACCCGGTGTCGGCACCCTCGAACCCTGCCCGCGGCGCCGGGACTCCGGGCAGGTCACCCGGCACCACCCGCTGGCCGAAGGGGTCGGTGCGCTCGTCGTCCGTGGGCGTTCGCGAGCCGTCGTCGGCGTCCCGTCGGCGAGCGGCACCGGCCGCCGAACGGGCGGCAGATGCCAGTGCCGCCGCGGCTCGCCGGACCGTCACGCCGGTGAAGAGGACGAGCGCCACGAGCAACAGGGCGACGAGCACGGTCGCCGCCCCGACGCCCTCCAGGCCGGCCCGGAGCGGGTCGGCGACGGCCGCGCCGAGCCAGCCACCGGCGCCGGAGAGCGCGGTCGTCGACGCCGCGAGACCCGGGGACCCGCCTCCCAGACTGGCCAGACCAGCCACGGCGACGAGGGCCAGCGATCCACCCACGACGGCCCGCACCGGTTCGCCCCTCCCCCGTCCGTCCTCGCGGCGGCCGACGACCATCCGCGCCCCGACCGCCAGGGCGACGACCGGCACGAGGAACCGCCCCCAGCCGACGAGGTCGCCGGTGGCCACCCGCACCACCCGGCCCACGGGTCCGAGCGAACTGGCGTACACGGCCACAGCGGCCAGGAGCCCGACCGTGACCAGCCCGATCCCCCACACGTCGGCGGCATGGCTGGAGACAAGCTCAGCGGCTGCAGAACGGCGCGCCGCGGTCGTGCCTCGGCGCCCCCCCGACCCGGCCCCGTCGGCCCGTCGGCCCGTCGGCGCGCGTCGGCCCGCTGGGGAGCGGGCGGCACCTCGCGCCCCCGTAGCACCGGACCTCGGCCGCGGAGAGGCGGGCCGGCGGGACGAGCCTTTGGTCGCAGTTCGCACGGTGTGCTCAGGCTACTGCCGTCGGTGACCCGATCTGGGGACCGGCGGGGTCCGGCGGGGTCCGAGCGCTCGGCGCCCGGTCCCTCCGGTCGGAACGGCTCGCGTCCTGCGTCACCTCGTTCGCCGGGGGCTGCGTCCTGTCGCTCGAGCGCCGGCTCGACCGCTTCCCACCGTGTCGCGGTGCCGTCGGCCGAGCTCTTCACCGACCCCGTCGGCCATCTGGGCAGGTGCCACCGGGCCCTCAACTTCGTGAGCGTCGGTGAGCCTTCCGCCTGTGCGCGGCGCAACGGACGGTGGACCCACCACGGCGAGGTGAACCGGTGCGGGGTGCACCCGCTCCACGGCCAGCGAACGCCGGGCTGCCACCCAGGCGGTGGATGGCATCATCTCCGACTTCGTCACGCAGGACCGGGCTGCCCTCTACCAGGCCAGCGCCAGCCAGGACCGCCAGAGCCAGACCCTCCAGGCGTTCGTCTCGTCGTCGCGGAGCCAGGCCATGCCGAAGATCGTCTCGGGGACACCGGCGGGCCCTGGGTCGGCGAGCACCCAGAACGGCTCGACCGACTGGACCCAACCGATCGTGCTGGAGGTGAGCAGGGACGGGGGGTCCCCGGCTCCCGACCACCCAGGCGCGAAGCTGGTCGACCAGGGAGGGCGATGGGCATTCCTCACCCCGTCCCCGTCCCTGTCCCCGTCAACGCCAGGGCCCCGACCCTCCTCGTGCCCGGCGGCCTCCTGTCGACGGCGACCGGCTGCGGGCCCGTCCAGTCGTCCGCGCCCTGCGGCCGCGACCGCAACGCCATGCCCACCTGCCCGGCCACGGTGAAGTTCCTCGACGCCCAGCCCGAAGCCCACCTCCTCGACCCGGGTTCCACCATGATCGGCGGGGTTAGCGGCAGCGGGCAGCGG
>JAJZJT010000297.1 GCA_021809995.1 Actinomycetes bacterium | reverse complement strand
GCGGACGGCTCAGCAGCGGACGGCTCAGCAGCGGGCGTCGACGACCACGCGGCGGGCGACCTCGGCACCGATGGCGGCCAGGCGCTCGGCGTACGCCAGCTGGTCGATGCCCCCGACCACCATCACGAAAGCGTCGTCGCCCGTCTCGGGGTAGTAGTTCGGGCGGAGGCCCACGGGCGCCATGCCGAAGCGCCGGTAGAGGGCGAGGGCCGGTTCGTTGCCCACACGCACCTCGAGGCTCAGCTGGCGCGCCCCGCGTGCGAGCGACCCGGCGACGAGGTCGGCGAGCACCGCCGTGCCGATGCCGCGCCCGTGCCACGCCGGGTCGACGGCGATCGTGTTCACGTGGGCGTCGTCGTCGACGAACATCACCCCGCCGAAGCCGACGACCTTCCGGCCCACCCAGGCGGTCCGGTACAGGCGGGACGCCCGCTGGGAGAGCTCGTCGACGAAGAGCCGATGGCTCCACGGCCGGGGGAACACGGCCCGTTCGATGGCGAGCACGCTGCGGAGGTCGCGGCTCCGCATGGGGGCGATGACCAGTGGGAGCGGCTCGCCGGAGGCGTCGTGGCCCGTCAGGTCCGGCCGGGCGCTCATCGCGTCGCTCCCCCCGGTCCGCGCCCGGCTCCCGGCGCCGTCGCCACCGGCGGGGCGATCCGCTGTGCCCAGTTCACCCGGGCGTCGGCCTCGCGCCCGTACTCGGGGACCACCGACGCCGACGCGGCCACCTCCTCGCCCCGGGCCAATCGGTCGAGAGCGAGAAGAGCGAGCGCCCGCGGCAACGGAGCGCCGAGCGGCGAGCCGTCGGGGCCGGCCGCCACGTGGACACCGTCGACCGAGGCCAGGCGGTCGAGGTAGCGCAGGGCGCCATCGCCCGCCACCACCACCCGGCCGGACCGGCGGCGCACCGCCTCGACCTCGGCGGCCCACGCCTCGGGAGCGACCACCCGCACCGGCGTCGCATCGCCGGTGCCGAGGCCGGGCACGACTCCGGGGGCGAGGTCGTACGTGGCCGCGAACACCTCGCCGCGACGGGCGTCGACCGCGACTGCCACCGGCGGCCACCCCCCGGTGAGGTCGAGCGACGCGGCATGGGCCAGCCACTCGGTGGCCGCCCAGGCGAGCACGTCGGTGCTGCGCACGCCCAGGACGCCCACCCCGAGGGCCTGCCCGAGCGCCTTCGCCGTCGCCACGCCCACCCGCAGGCCGGTGAAGCGCCCGGGCCCGACGTCGACGGCAACGCACCGGACGGCGGCGAGGCCGTCGGTCCCGCACACCTGGGCGATGGCGGGCGCCAGCAGCTCGGCGTGCTCCCGCCCGCCCTCGTGACCCACGGCGTGCACCTCGGGACGACCGCCCTCCCCGTCGAGCCGCCAGACGACCGCCGCACCCACGAGGGTGGTGGCCGTCTCGACAGCGAGCAGTGGCACGACGTCCGCGAGCTGCCGCACGCCCGGCGCACCGGCCGTCACCGTCCCGCCTCCCCGGCGGGTAGCCCTTCGGCCGGGGCGGCCCCGACCACGGGTGCCCACCGCTCCAGGGAGGCCACGAGCCCCTCCCATCGGTCGTGCCAGCAGCCCGCGGGGTCCTCCAGCACCACCACGCGCCCGTCCGGACCCGCGCCGGGCTCGAGGCGGACCGTGAGCACACCCGGCCCGAGCACGGGCGAGCCGAGGTCGCCCCACTCGACGACGGCCACGCCGCCGTCCTCGACGCGCTCGGCGATGCCGAGGTCCTCGACGTCCCCCAGGGTGTCGAGCCGGTAGAGGTCGGCGTGGAAGAGGGTCACGAGAGCGGGCCCCGGACCGTGCTCGCCGGGTGGCTCGCAGAGGGCGTACTCGCGCACGAGGGTGAAGGTCGGGCTCGTCACCGGCTCGGTGACCCCGAGGCCGGTGGCGAAGCCCTGGGCGAACGTCGTCTTGCCCGCGCCAAGGTCCCCGACCAGCAGCACGACGTCTCCCGAGCGGACGCGACGGGCGATGGCAGCCGCCACCTGCCGGGTGGCGTCGGCACCGACCAGGGACAGCGTGACAGCGCTGGCGCTGGCGCCCGGGGACGACGTCGGGGACAGGGACGGGGACGAGGCCGTCACGGCGACCACCCGAGGAGGGCCTTCGCCCGCACCAGGTCGGCCCGCAGCTGGGCGACGACGACGCCCCCGCCGCGCAGCGCGGCGGCCGGGTGGAACGTCGGCACCAGGGACCCGTCGCGGAACGGGTAGGCGGCGCCGCGCAACGAGGTGATGCCACGGTCGGTGCCGAGGAGCAGCTTGGTGGCGAAGTTGCCGAGCGTCACGACCACCACCGGGCGGACCAGGTCGAGCTGCGCCTCGAGGTACGGTCGGCACGCGTCGATCTCAGCGGGGAGCGGGTCGCGGTTCTCGGGCGGCCGGCACTTGACCACGTTGGCGATGTAGCACCGGCTGCGGTCGATCCCGAGCTCCTCGCCCATCAGCCGGTCGAGGAGCTGGCCGGATCGGCCCACGAAGGGCTCGCCCTGGAGGTCCTCCTCGCGCCCGGGGCCCTCGCCCACGAACATGAGGTCGGCGTCGGGGTCGCCGACGCCGAAGACGACCTGGGTCCGGCCGGCGGCCAGACCGCAGGCCGTGCAGGTGGCCGCACGACGGGCCAGCTCGGCCAGGGCGGGGGTGGCGGACGGAGCCGCCTCGCTGGCCACTCGGGTCTCCTCGCCCACGAGCGCATGGTACCGCCGGAGCGCGACGGACCAGCCGGGTCCGGGGCCGGGGCCGGTCAGCTCGGTCCGCCGCCGACCGTCAGGCGGGGGACCCGCGCCCCGATGCCGCACACGACCTCGTAGGCGATCGTCCCGAGGGCTGCCGCCCACTCGGACGCCGTCACCTCCTCGTCGCCCTGGCGTCCGAGGAGGACGACCTCGTCGCCCACCTCGACGGGGCGCCGGTCCGGCGGCCCGCAGTCGACCACCACCTGGTCCATCGTGACCGTCCCGGCCAGGGGCCGCCGGCGGCCCCCGACGAGCACGGCGCCGCCGGCGTCGAAGAGGCGGCGCGGCACCCCGTCCGCGTAGCCGAGCGGCACGGTGGCAACCCGGGCGGCCTCGGGGAGCGGCCGGCGACGGCCGTAGGACGGACGGGCGCCGGCGGGCAGGTCGCGCACCGCCGAGATCCGGGCGCGCAGCGAGAGGACCGGCCGGAGCGACCGACCACCGGTCAGCTCGGCGAACGCCGGGGCGAGGCGCTCGTCGGGCAGGATGCCGTAGAGGGCGATGCCGACCCGCACGAGATCGAACCGGCTGCCCGGGTGGGCGATCGTGCCCGCCGAGTTGGCGACGTGGACGACCTCGGGCCGGTGCCCGGCCCGCCGCACGGCGGCAAGGGCGGCGTCGAACCGGGCGAGCTGCTCGGCTGTGAAGGCACGGGCC
>JAJZJT010000296.1 GCA_021809995.1 Actinomycetes bacterium | reverse complement strand
ACCGGCTCGCCGCCTGGCGGAGGGCTGGACCTGACACGTCATCGACCGGCTGGGGCCGGCTGGGGCCAGCTGGGGGTAAAGATGCCATGGCTCCATCATGGCGCGGCACTCGAGCGTCGACCCGGATTGTCGTCGGACCGGCCCCGTCGGGACTTTCGGCCCTGGTGAGCCGCGACCGGTGGTGTCATGATGCGAACCGTGATATCCGACGGGCGCGGGGCTGGGATCGACAGCAGCGAGTCCAGTACCGGTACCGGCACCGGTCCGGGCACCGGTTCCCGTCCCGGTTCCCCGCATCGCGCGACCGGGACCAGGTCGTCCAGCCGCCCGGCCGACCCCACCCCGGTCGACCCCACCCCGGTCGATGTGCTGTTGGCCGACGGCTCCACCGCCCGGGTGCGCTGCGCCACCCCCGGTGACCGAGCCGCCATCGCCTCCTTCCACGAACGGCTGTCGTCGGATAGTGCCGCGTCGCGCTACTTTCGCTTCCACCCGCACCTCGACGACGCGGATCTCGACCGGATGACGGCGTGTGGTCCCGATCACCTGGCGCTCTTGGCCGAGCGTGACGAGCAGATCGTGGCAGTGGCCGAGTACCATCGCGCCTTGGGCGCCGAGGATGCCGAGGTCGCCTTCGTGGTGGACGACGCCTTTCACGGCCGCGGTCTGGCTACCTTGCTGCTCGAGCATCTAGCCAGCCAGGGACGCCGCAGCGGCGTCCGGCGCCTGGTGGCCGATACCCTCACCACCAACTCGACCATGCTCCGTGTCTTCCACGACGTCGGCTTTGCCGCGACGCAGACCTTTGCCGACGGTGTCGTCCATGTCGTCCTGGACATCGCCCCCTCGCCCGACGCGGTGGCAGCTGCCGAGCGCCGTGACACCCACGCCGTGGTGACATCCATGCGCCGGCTTTTCGCCCCACGCTCGATCGCCGTGATCGGGGCATCGCGCCGGCGCGGCGCGATCGGCAACGTGCTCGTACGGAACCTGGTGGCGGCGGGTTTCACCGGTCCGGTCTACCCCGTCAACCCCAACGCCACCTCGATCGCCAGCCTGCCGTGCTGGGCGGCGGTCACCGACATCCTGGGGCCCGTGGACCTGGCCGTCGTCGCAGTGCCTGCCCGGTCGGTCCCCGACGTGGTCGCATCGTGTGGGGCCAAGGGAGTCGAAGCGCTCGTCGTGGTGTCAGCCGGCTTTGCCGAGACCGGAGCCGACGGCGTAGCAGCCCAACGTCGGCTGACGGCACTCGCCCACGAGTGGGGGATGCGCCTCGTCGGGCCGAACTGCTTCGGCATCGTCAGCACCGACCCCGACGTCTCGATGAACGCCACCTTTGCCGCCGACGCACCGCTGCCGGGCCGGGTGGGCTTCGCATCGCAGTCCGGTGGGCTCGGCATCGCCATCCTGGCCGAGGCCAGTAGCCGTGGCCTCGGCCTGTCCAACTTCGTCTCGATGGGCAACAAAGCAGACATCAGCGGCAACGACCTGCTGGCATGGTGGGAACAGGATCCGGCCACCGATGTCGCCTTGCTGTACCTCGAGTCGTTCGGCAACCCACGACGCTTCGCCCGCCTCGCCCAGCGCATCAGCCGTGCCAAGCCCATCGTGGCGGTCAAGGGCGGGCGTACCACGGCCGGCGCTGCCGCAGCCTCGTCGCACACCGCGGCCCTGGCCAGCTCCGAGCAGGCCGTCGACGCCCTCTTCCGGCGCTGCGGCGTGATCCGGGTCGACACTGTCGAAGAGCTCTTCGACGTGAGCGAGGTCCTCGCGCAGCAGCCACTTCCCAGCGGTGCCCGAGTCGGCATCGTCACCAACGCCGGCGGACCCGGTGTGCTGGCCGCTGACGCCTGTGCCGGTCGCCACCTCGAGGTGCCGACCTTGTCCATCGGTGTGCAGAGCGCCCTGCGAACTATCGAGCCCGACGCCGGAGGGGTCCGCAATCCCGTGGACCTCGGTTCTGCTGCCTCGCCCGAAGCCTACCGCCGAACCGTGGACCTGCTGATGACCGGGGGTGAGGTCGATGCCGTCGTGGTGATCTTCACCCCGCCGCTGGCCACCCGTGCCGACGACGTGGCAGCCGGCATCGTCGCCGGCGTCTCGGCCGCCTCGGCGCGCGGCTCGTCGGTTCCCGTTGTCGCCACGTTCTTGGGCACCGAGGCCGGCCGGGGCATCTTGCGCAGCGCGCCACGCCCGATCCCGTGTTTCGTCTACCCCGAGACCGCCGTGCGTGCCCTGGCCCATGCGGTGGACCATGCCCGCTGGCGTGACCAGCCATCGGCGAACCCCCAGCCGCCTCCCGACGTCGACGTGAGCGGTGTGCGCCGGCAGCTGGTCATGCCTCGCTCCGACGGCTGGCTCACCGGGGCCCGGGCCATGGCGGTGCTCCGACGCTTCGACATCACCGTCCAGCCGACCATCGACGTCGACAGTCCCGATGCCGCTGGCGCAGCTGCCGCCACGCTGGGAGCCGACGTTGCCTTGAAGGTCAGAGGTCCTGACATCCTCCACAAGAGCGACGTCGGTGGGGTGAAGCTGCGACTGGCCGGCCCGGCGAGGGTCCAGGCTGCCTATGAGGAGATGGCCCAGCGCCTCGGCACGGCCATGACCGGCGCCACCGTGCAGTCCATGGCTCCGGCCGGCGTCGAGATGATCGTCGGGTTCGTCCAGGACCGCCAGTTCGGACCCGTCGCCCTCGTCGGCATGGGCGGCACTGTTGTCGAGCTCCTCGGCGACCACGCCGTCGGATTGGCTCCCCTCGACGCTGCCGAAGCACAGCGGATGATCCTGGGGCTGCGGGGCGCGCCGCTTTTGACGGGGTTCCGGGGATCTCCTCCGGTGGCCGTCGATGCGCTCGTCGACGTGCTCGTGCGAATGAGCTGGCTATCCCATGACTTTTCCGAGATCGAGGAGGCAGACGCCAACCCGGTCGTCGTGACACCGACCAGCGCGGTGGTGGTGGACGCCCGGCTCCGCCTGGCTGATCGGGCACCGGCCCAGGTCGACGACCGCCGGCACCTGCCGTGAGCCGGCTGCCCGAGCCCGAAGGCCACCCACCGATGTGCAAGAGACCGGTCGTCGCGGTGACGGCGGCCTGCTGGGGGCCGGTGCCGGTGGCGCAGGCGTTGGGAGAAGGGGCGTCGATCACGTAGTCCGCGGGCTTCGGCAGGCCGTCGCCGAGTGCCATGGCCTCGACGACCTGGTGAAGCCGCGTGTCCTGACGACGGTCAGCGGGTGGAGAACGGCCCGTCGCTCGAAGAACATCGCGGGAGAAGATCCGGAGCGAAAAGACCTCAGGGTGCTCGACACCCGAGGGCCTGGGGGACCTCTCGAGGAACGCTCATCCTCTTGGCGAGCGCAAGCATCGAAGGCGGGACGGGTCGCCGACCCGGGCGAACCTTGCCCAGAGG
>JAJZJT010000295.1 GCA_021809995.1 Actinomycetes bacterium | reverse complement strand
CAAGCCTGCGGCGCCCGGCGGCGCCCACGCCGTGACGAGGCCCCGAGCAGCCGGTCCGAGGTCGCCTGTGGTCGTGCCGGCGAGCGGCAGCGGCCCGGCCGGGGGCAGTGCCACGGCGAGCGCCTGCAAGCGCACCCCGAACGCAGCGGCGTCGAAGCGCTCGTCGGGTTCGGGGGCCGCCGCCCACACCAGCACGTCGTGGAGCGGGCCGAGGGCCGGGTGCTCGGGGAGCAGGACGCCCACCCGGGCCATGAGCGTCGACAGCGTCGTGTCCCCGACGAAGGGCACCGAGCCCGTCACGGCCTCCACCAGCACGAGGGCGAGCGCGTAGACGTCGGCCTTGCCGTCGAGCGCGAGCCCTTCGGCCTGTTCGGGAGCGGCGTAACGGGCGGTGCCGAGGAGCGCTCCCTCGGGCTCCGTCCACGCGGCCTCGGCGAGCGCTCGGGCCACGCCGAAGTCGGCGATGCGCAGACGGCCGTCCGCGTCGAAGAGCAGGTTGGCCGGCTTGACGTCGCGATGGACGACCCCGCGGCGGTGGGCGTAGTCGAGCGCGGCGGTCGCCTCGAGCCCGACATGGACCGCCTGGGAGGGCGTGAGCCTCCCGCCCGCGTCCAGCAGCTGGCGGAGGCTGCCGCCCGCCAGGAACTCGGTGACCAGGTAGGGCTGTCCGTCCTGCTCGCCCCAGTCGTAGACCTGCAGCACGTTCGGGTGATTGAGGGCGGCGACGGCACGGGCCTCGGCGCGGAAACGCTTGAGGAAGGCCGCGTCCCCGGCCAGGGCGGGGTGGAGGAGCTTGATCGCCACCCGCCGGCTGAGGGTGACGTCCTCGGCCAGGTAGACGTGCGCGGACGCGCCCGTCCCCACGGGGGTCACGAGTCGGTACCGGTCCCCGAGGACCCGCCCGATGGCGTCGGCGATGCTGGTCATGGGCCGTTCTAGGGGCTAAGGCTACCGACCGGGGCCGGCGCGGCGGTGGAGGGCCGCGCTCCCTTGCGGTCCCGCCGCGCCGTCGGCGCCGTCCCCGGCGCCCGGGACCGCCCCGCCCCGGTCGCCCGGCAGCTCACCCGTCTCGAGCAGGACGGCGAACCCGGCCGCGTCCACGACGGGCACCCCCAGCTCTTCGGCACGCCGGATCTTCGTCGCCCCGGGGCCCTCGCCCACGACCACGGCGTACGTGCGGGCCGAGACACTGCCCGGCGACCTCCCGCCCCGGACGACGATGGCTGCTTCTGCCTCGTCGCGAGTCAGCCCCGGGAGCGTGCCGGTGACGACCACCGACCGACCGGCCAGGACCTGCGGCAGCGCCCCTGCCCCTGCCCCTGCCCCTGCCCCTGCCCCTGCCCCTGCCCCTGCCCCTGCCCCTGCCCCTGCCCCTGCAGTGCGGTACCCGGGCTCAGTGAAGTTCACACCGGCGGCAACGAGGCGCTTGACGACGTCGCGGTTGACCGGCGAGGCGAACCACGCCACGACGCTGGCAGCGATGACGGGGCCCACTCCCTCGACGGCGGCGAGGTCCTCCTCGGGAGCGGCGGCGAGCGCGTCGAGCGTGCCGAAGGCCCGGGCCAGGGCGAGGGAGCCGACCTGGCCCAAGTGACGGATGCCCAACCCCACGAGGACGCGGTGGAGCGGACGGCTCCTCGAGGCGTCGATGGCAGCGAGCAGGTTGCGCACCGACACCTCGGCGAAGCCCTCCACCCCGTCGAACGTGGCGGGCGTGAAGGCGTAGAGGTCGGCGACGTCGACGAGGAGGCCGCGCTCGACGAGCGCCCGGACCCGCAGCTCGCCGAGGCCTTCGATGTCCATGGCGGAGCGGGAGGCGAAGTGCGCGATGCGCTGCACGCGCTGGGCGGGGCAATCGAGGTTGGTGCAAAACGTGTCGCTCTCGCCCTCCAGGCGCACGAGCGGTCCGCCACAGCTGGGGCACGAGGTCGGGAACCGCCAGCGGCGGGGCCGCCGAACCGCGCCGGGCGTGCCCGGAGGTTCGAGGACGGGGCCGACGACCTCGGGGATGACGTCCCCGGCCTTGCGCACGATCACCCGGTCCCCGGGGCGCACGTCCTTGACCCGTACCTGGTCCTCGTTGTGGAGCGTCGCCATCGACACCGTCGAGCCGCCCACGAAGACCGGCTCGAGCACGGCGAACGGGGTGGCCCTCCCCGTCCGGCCGATCGACACCTCGATGTCGACGAGGCGCGTCGAGCGCTCTTCGGGCGGGAACTTGTAGGCGATCGCCCACCGGGGTGCACGCGACGTGGACCCGAGCTGGCGCTGGAGGGCGAACTCGTCGACCTTCACCACCACGCCGTCGATGTCGTAGTCGAGGTCGTGGCGGTGCTGCTCCCAGTAGCGGCAGAAGTCGAGGGCGGCGTCGAGGCCCTGCACCCGGCGGTGCTCGGGGTTGACGGGCAGCCCGACCGAGGCCACCCAGGCCAGCGCCTCGGCGTGCGAGGAGACGAGCGCCTCGGGAAGGGGGGCTCCCCCGGCGTCGACCTCGCCCACCTGGTACGCCCACAGGGCGAGCGGTCGGGTGGCGGTGACCGCCGGGTCCTTCTGCCGGAGCGACCCGGCGGCGGCATTGCGCGGGTTGGCGAACGGCTTCGAGCCAGCCTCGAGCTGGCGGGCGTTCAGGGCGTCGAACGCCGAGACGGGCAGGTACACCTCGCCCCGAACCTCGACGAGGTCCGGAACCGGGCCGCCGCTCCGGTCGAGCTGGTCGGGCACGCAGGCCAGCGTCCTGACGTTGGCGGTCACGTCCTCTCCCTGGCGCCCGTCGCCGCGGGTCGCCGCCTGGACGAACCGGCCGTCCCGGTAGGTGAGGGAGATGGCCAGCCCGTCGATCTTGAGCTCGCAGACGAAGGCGGTGTCCCCCGGCACGTGACGGGCGAGGCGGTCGGCCCACGACCGCAGCTCCTCGGGGCTGAAGGCGTTGTCGAGGCTCATCATCGGCACCCGGTGGACGACCGGCGCGAAGATCGGCGCAGGAGGCGCCCCCACGGTCGCGGCCGGGGACTCGGGGACGGCGAGCTCGGGATGGGCCGCCTCGAGGCGCCGCAGCTCCGCGGCCAGCTCGTCGTACTCGGCGTCGGGGACGGCCGGGGAGTCGAGCCGGTAGTACTGGTCGTTGTAGTACGCAACGCGGTCGCGCAGCGCGCGGACGTGCTCGGCGAGCGCCTCGGCGTCCCCGAGCGGTCCCGCCGACCCCGTGCCGTCCGGCGGGACGGGGGGACTTCCGTTCACCGCACCACCCCGGAGCCGACGACCCGGTCCGGGTCGGCCGGGTCGTAGAACGCCACGGTCTGGCCGGGCGCGACCCGGCGGGACGGCTCGACGAAGCGCACGGTCGCCACCGGTGCGGGGCGGCTTCGGCCCTCCAAGCCGGCGAGGCCCTCGAGGCGGGCAGGCAGGGCCGCCCCGTGG
>JAJZJT010000294.1 GCA_021809995.1 Actinomycetes bacterium | reverse complement strand
CGACGGCCCGAAGGTGCTCGGCGTGATCGAGCTGAAGGACGTCGTCAAGCAGGGCATCCGCGAGCGTTTCGACCAGCTGCGGGCCGTGGGCATCCGCACGGTGATGATCACCGGTGACAACCCGCTCACCGCGGCCGCGATCGCCCAGGAGGCCGGCGTCGACGACTACCTCGCCGAAGCCACCCCCGAGACGAAGATGGAGCTGATCAAGGCCGAGCAGGCAGGCGGCAAGCTCGTCGCCATGACGGGCGACGGCACCAACGACGCCCCTGCCCTCGCTCAGGCCGACGTGGGCGTCGCCATGAACAGCGGCACGACGGCGGCCAAGGAGGCGGGGAACATGGTCGACCTCGACTCCAACCCGACCAAGCTGATCGACATCGTCGAGGTCGGCAAGCAGCTGCTCATCACCCGGGGCGCCCTGACCACGTTCTCCATCGCCAACGACGTGGCCAAGTACTTCGCCATCATCCCCGCCCTCTTCGTCTCGACCTACCCGCAGCTCGGCGCTCTGAACATCATGAAGCTGCACAGCCCGCAGACCGCGGTGCTGTCGGCAGTGATCTTCAACGCGCTGGTCATCGTTGCGCTGATCCCCCTGGCGCTTCGCGGCGTGCGGTTCCGGCCGTCGTCGGCCTCGGCCATCCTGCGCCGGAACGTCCTCGTCTACGGCGTCGGTGGGATCGTCGTCCCGTTCGTCTTCATCAAGCTGATCGACCTCATCCTGACGGCAACGGGGGTGTTCTGATGCTCGTCCACCTACGCCGATCGGTCGTGGCCGCGCTGTTCTTTCTCGTGTTGTGCGGCCTCGTCTACCCCCTCGCCGGCACCGGGCTCTCCCAGCTCGCCTTCCACCACCAAGCCAACGGCTCGCTGACCGCGGACGGCTCGACGCTGATCGGCCAGCAGTGGAGCGGTCCGCAGTGGTTCCAGGGCCGCCCGTCGGCGACCGTCTCGCCCTCGGGCAAGCCGAGCCCGTACGACGCCATGGCGTCGGGGGCGTCCAACCTCGGGCCTCGCTCGAAGGTCCTCGAGCACCACGTCGCCGTCCGGGCGGCTGCCCTGCGCAACGAGGGGATCACGCCGACCAACGAGCTGGTCACCTCGTCGGGCAGTGGGCTCGACCCCGACATCAGCCCGCGGTCGGCCTACGCCCAGGTCGACGCCGTCGCCAGGGCCCGGCACCTGCCCCGCTCGGTGGTCGCCCACCTCGTCGCCACCCACGTCCGGCAGCCCGAGCTCGGGTTCCTCGGAGAGCCCGTGGTCAACGTGCTGGAGCTCAACCTGGCCCTGTCGAAGCTGCGGTGAGCACCGCGTCGTTCACCGACGGCGACACCTGGGGCGGCCGGCCGGTCGCCCGCCGACTGGCTGATGCTGCGCCCCGGCACCGTGTCGTGGTCACCGGGACCGTCTGCGGCACGGGGACGGCCCGCTCCGGCGCACTGGGCCCCCGCGGCTCGTTCTGGTGCGAGCTCGACGACGGCACCGGCCGCATCGGCCTGCTGTTCCTCGGGCGCTCCGACGTGCCCGGGCTCACCCACGGGGTCCGCTGCACGGTGGAGGGGACCGCCCGCTCCGAACGTGGTGGACTGGTCCTGTGGAACCCCCTCTACCGCCTCGAGCCGCCCGGTGAGCGCTGAGCGCGCCGAGGACGCTCCCGGTCCACCGTCGAACCGGGCCACCGCGCCGCCCGTCGACACCGACGCCGCGGACGACGTCGAAGCCGCGGGGCGCTTCCGCATCTACCTCGGCTCGGCGGCCGGCGTGGGCAAGACCTACGCCATGCTCAACGAGGGCCATCGGCGCAAGGAGCGCGGCCGCGACGTGGTGGTCGGCTTCGTCGAGACCCACGGCCGGCCCCTGACGGCCCAGCTCGCCGAGGGGCTCGAGATCGTCCCCCGCAAGGTGGTCGAGTACCGGGGCAGCCGTTTCGAGGAGCTCGACGTCGACGCCGTCCTGGCCCGCCACCCCGAGCTCGCCCTCGTCGACGAGCTGGCGCACACGAACGTGCCGGGGTCGGGCCGCAACGAGAAGCGGTGGCAGGACGTGCTCGAGCTCCTCGAGGCCGGGATCGACGTCATCACCACCGTCAACATCCAGCACCTCGAGAGCATCGCTGACGCCGTCGAGCAGATGACGGGAACGTCGGTGCGCGAGCGGGTTCCCGACCGGGTCGTGCGCATGGCTGACCAGATCGAGCTGGTCGACTCCTCCCCCGAGCAGCTCCGTCGGCGCATGGTCCACGGCAACATCTACCCCCCGGCCAAGGTCCCCCAGGCCCTGGCCCACTTCTTCCGCACCGACAACCTGATCGCCCTGCGCGAGCTAGCGCTGCGGTTCCTCGCCGACGAGACCGAAGAGGAGCTCCTCGCCCACCTGGCCCGGCACCAGACCACCACCGTGTGGGAGACGAGCGAGCGCATCATGGTGGCGGTGACCGAGGCTCCCGGCACCGACGTGCTCCTGCGACGGGCGGCCCGGATCGCCTCGCGGACCAAGGGCGAGCTCGACGTCGTCCACGTCGTGGCGGACGACGCCGCCCCCGCCACCGGCGGCGAACGGCTCGAGGCCCTGCGCGAGCTGGCCTCCTCGCTCGGAGCCCGGTGGCACGAGCTGCACGACAGCGACCCGGCTCGGGCCCTCACCACCTTCGCCCGTGACCACCAGGTGACCCAGATCGTCATCGGGTCGAGCCGCCGGACCCGGTGGCAGGAGCTGACGGGCGGCGGCTCGGTCGTGCGGCGGGTGATCCGCGCCGCGTGCGACGTCGGGATCGACGTGCACATCATCGCCCGCCGCGAGCTGCCCGCCGGCGAGCACGACCCCGACGCCGACGGCCTGGACGAGAGCGGCTAGCGCCATTCGCCGGCTTCCCGGCCGGGTCGAGCCGCCCGAAGTACCCTCCGAGGACAGGGCAGGCGCACCACCGAGGGAGAGGGAGAACGCGATGGAGCCGATCAGGCGGGTGGTGACCGGGCACGACGAGACCGGCCGGGCGGTGGTCGTGGCGGACGGGCCCGTCGAGCCCACCACGCTGTCGCTCCTCCCCGGGTTCGAGACCATCGAGCTGTGGCACACCGAGGGCACCCCGGCCATGCCCGAGGCCCTCGGCGCCGCCGGCGTGCCCCACTACTTCCCCGCCCCCGGCGGCACCGTCTTCCGGGTCGTGACCTTCCCACCCGACGGCACGTCGGCCCCGTCCGACCTCGACGTCGGCGCCGCGCTCGAGGAGGCCCAGGCCAAGGTCCCCGACCTCGTGGCCCGGCTCGAGCCCGACAACCCCGGCATGCACACGACCGACTCGGTCGACTACGCCATCGTCCTCGACGGCGAGCTCGACCTCGAGCTCGACGACGGCGTCACCACCACGGTCCGCCCCGGAACCGTCGTCGTCCAGCGGGGCACCCGCCACGCCTGGCGCAACCGGTCGGGCCGCCCGGTGC
>JAJZJT010000293.1 GCA_021809995.1 Actinomycetes bacterium | reverse complement strand
CTTCTGCGAGGCGCCGATGTCGAGGGTGCCGGCGAGGGCCTGGGGCTGGTTGGCGACGACCCCGACGGTCCGGCCGTCGATCCGGCACAAGGCGGTGACCAGCTGCGGTGACCAGCGGGCCCACACCTCGGTCACCTCGGCGTCGTCGGCGATAGCGGCGACGACACGCCGCACGTCGTAGGAGCTCGTGGCCTTGGTGGGAACGATCGTGCGGAGCGACTCGTCGCGATCGGCCGCCGGTCGGGTCGGCGCCACGACGGGGGCGAGCTCGTCGGCGTGGGCGGGAAGGAGGCCGAGGAGGTGCTCGACGGCGACCCACGCCTCGTCCTCGTCGGGCACCTCGACGGCGCACAGCCCGCTCGAGCGGGCGTGCACGGCGACCCCGCCGAGCTGGCGGAGGCCGATGCGCACGCCCGTGAACTCCTCGACCATGGCCGGGCCCGACACGAAGGCGAACGCGTGGGGCGTCATCACCACGAGGTCGGCCATGCCGAGCAAGAGCGCCGGGCCCGACAGTGCCGGCCCGGTGACAACGGCGAGGACGGGGACGACACCGGAGCAATCGGCGAGCGCCCGGGCGGCCCGGCCCCAGCCGTGGAGGGCTGCTACGCCCTCGGACACCTCGGCGCCGCTCGACGCGAGCACGAGCACCAGTGGCACGCGGAGCCGCGAGGCCAGCACGGCGGCGTCGGCCAGGGTGACGCCGTCCTCGTGCCCGAGGGCCCCCCGGTGGCGAGCGGAGACCGACCGCACCACCACGGCCGGCCGTCCGCCGACGTCCTCGACGGTGGCCTGCAGCGTGCCCCGGACCAACCGCCGGAGGGTGGCGGGGGCGGCAGGTTCGGTGAGCACCGGCCCATGGTAGGGACGCGCCCCACCGGGGCGCCATGCGGGTCAGGGGGTGCTGTCGCTCGCGCTGTCACCGTCGCTCCGGTGCGGAGCGCCCGTTACCTCGCCGGTCGCCACCGCCGGCTCGGTCGGACTGCCGCGGCGGTCCGCCCGGACAAGAGCCCGTTCGACGTGGGCTCACAGCAGCGGGTCCTCCTCGTCGGCGTCGGCGTCGGCGTCGGCGTCGGCGTCGGCGTGCCGTTGCACGACGAGGGCGGTGAGGGACCGGTGGGCGGCGAGGTCGCCGAGCGGCCACGGCGGCCAGGCACGCCCAGACGGCCGGATGCGGCGAGAAGGCGAGCGGGGACGTCTGCGGCATCAGCGACGGGCACCGTCCTCCGGCGGGTGCGCCCTAGTGTGACGGCGATGCCTCCCGACCGCCTCGAACGGGTCACCGACCTCCTGCTCGTCTTGCTCGACACGCCGCGCCCGCTCAGCCTGCGCGAGATCGCCGACCGGGTGCCCGGCTACCCCGACGGGCACGGAGCGCGGCGCCAGGCATTCGAGCGCGACAAGCGGCTGCTGCGGGACGAGGGCGTGCCCGTCCTCGTCGAGCCCATCGACGGGGACGACCAGCTCGGCTACCGGGTGGACCCCGACCAGTACTACCTGCCGGAGCTCCACCTCGGACCGGACGAGCAGGCTGCCCTCAACCTGGCCGTGGCCGGCGTGCACCTCGGCGAGCCTACCGCCGGGGAGGCGCTCACCAAGCTGGGCGCGCTGGGCACGAGCCGGCACGCGCCCGCCGCGCTGGCGGTCGTCGACCTACCGGCCGCCGAGCTCGCCCGGCTGGCCGTCCTCCACGACGCCCTCCGACGGCAGGCCGTCGTGGAGTTCCCCTACCGGGGCGTCCGTCGCACCGTCGACCCGGCCGGCCTGCGCTTCACGCGCGGGCAGTGGTACCTGGTCGGCCACGACCGGGGGCGAGGGGAGGCCCGGACGTTCCGCGTCGACCGGATGGAGGCGGCGCCCACGGCCGGCGACCCGGGCTCGGCCGCCCTGCCCGCCGACTTCGACGCGGAGGGCGCGTTCGCCCGCGACCCGTGGCGGTTCGGCACCGGTGACGAGGTTGTCGTCGACGTGCTGGTCGACGCCGTGGCCGCCGGCAGCGTCGTCGCCGAGCTCGGGCCTGCCGTCGTGGCCGAGCGCCGCCCCGACGGTTCCCTCCTCGTGCGCCTGGCCGTCAACGACGAGGACGCACTCGTCCGCTGGGTGCTCGGCCTCCTCGACCACGCCGAGGTCGTCGCCCCCGGCGACGTGCGGCAGCGCCTCGTCGAGCGCCTCGCCACGCTGGCGGGCTCGCGGTCGTGAGCGCGGCGCTCGACTCGGCCGCCCGGCTCCGCCGGCTGCTCGCCGTGCTCACCGTCCTCGCCCAGGAGGGCGAGGTCCCCGTCGACGACCTGGCCGAGCGCTTCGGCATGCGCCCCGGCGAGCTGGTCGCCGAGCTCGAGATGGCGGCGTGCTGCGGGCTGCCGCCCTACACGCCCGACCAGCTGATGGAGATCGTGGTCACCGAGTCGACGGTGACGGCGCACCTCGGGCGCGACCTCGCTCGGCCCCGCAGGCTCAGCCCGGCCGAGGGGTTCGCCCTCCAGGCGGCGGCGCGCGCCCTGCTCGCCGTGCCGGGCAGCGACCCCGACGGGGCGCTCGCCCGCGCCGCCGCCGCCCTCGAGGACGCGCTCGGGCGTGCCGCCCTGGACGTCGACCTCGACGCGCCCGAGCACCTGGCGACGGTGCAGGAGGCCGCGGCCGCCGGGCTCGCGCTCGAGGTCACCTACTACAGCGCCTCGACCGACCGCGAGTCCGAGCGGGTGCTCGTGCCCCTCCGGGTCTTCGCCACTGAGGGTCACTGGTACACGGACGCCCGGACCGGCGCCGACGGTGACGTCCGGCGGTTCCGGATCGACCGGATCACCGCGGCGCGGGTCGTCGACGGTGTGCCGGCGCTCGCCGCTCCGGCCAGCCGGCCCGTTGGTGCGGCCGATCCCCCGGCGGGCGCCGGCGCCCCCCTCTTCGTCCCCGGACCCGACAGCCGAACGGTCCGCCTCGCCGTCCACCGGGCCGTCGCCTGGCTGGTCGAGCCGGTCGCCGTGCCCGGCTCGCTCGTCGAGAAGGGAGCGTGGGTCCACTGCACGGTCGCCGTCGGGGGTGACGCCTGGCTCGAGCGCCTCCTGCTGCAGCTCGGGGCCCGCGCCGAGGTCCTCGAGCCCGCTCGGGACCGCGCCGTGGCGGCAACCGCTGCGGCGCGGATCCTCGCCCGTTACCGCCGGAACGAGCCCGAACGGGGCGGGTGATCATGAAAAATCATGGAAGGGCACGAAGCGCTACAGTGGCCCGGTGGACCCGGTGGAGAGGTCACGGTGCTGACGGCGCGAGTGCTGCGGGTCGGCGGCCATGCGTACTACCTCGACGAGCCCGGTGGGCCCCCCGCGCCCCGTAGCGCCGCTCCATCTGGTCGGGAGGTGCCGGGGCGGGTGCCGGCGGAGCGCCGCTGGGCGGGGTCGGGCGCGGCGACGCTCGGGCTCGTCGGCGAGGTGGAGCCCGTCGCCTTCGCCGCCCTCCTGCGCGGC
>JAJZJT010000014.1 GCA_021809995.1 Actinomycetes bacterium | reverse complement strand
GGCCCGGGTGACGTTGCGCCACTCGGTGAAGCCCGGGCCCCACCACCGGTCGTTCTCGGGGATGGGGTGGAACTGGGGGAGGTAGAAGGCGAGCGCCTTGGGGCGTGTGGTGGTGGCCCCCGTGCGCGTCCCGCGGGCACTCCTGCCACCTGCCGCCGGCGTGCTCATGGCGGAAAGCCTAGGCGGCCCGTCCCGGCCGGGGCGGGCGACGTCGTCGACGCGGTCGTGCTCGGGCACCGGGTCGGTCAGGGCCGGTGCAACGAGCAGACGACGTCGATCACCCGCTCCTGGTCGGCCGGCGCGAGCCCGGAGCCGGTGGGCAGGCACAGCCCCCGCTCGAAGACGGCTGCGCACCGACCGGGGCCGACGAAGAGGTGCTCGGCGAAGACGGGTTGCAGGTGGAGCGGCTTCCAGGTGGGTCGCGACTCGATGTCGGCGGCCTCGAGCGCCAGCCGGACCGTCTCGCGTTCCGCCCCGAACACCTCGGGGTCGAGGACGACGCAGGTCAGCCAGAAGTTCGAGGTCCCCCCGACCGTGCGGGGCAGGAAGGACACGCCGGGGAGGCCCCCGAGCGCCTCGCGGTAGCGCTCGTCGACGCTCCGGCGCCGGGCGATCCGGCCGTCGAGCCCGGCCAGCTGGGCCCGGCCCAGGGCGGCGAGCAGGTTGCTCAGCCGGTAGTTGAACCCGATGGCGGTGTGCTCGTAGTGGGGCAGCGGCTCGCGTGCCTGGGTGGCGAGGTAGCGGGCCCGTTCGGCCCAGTTCTGTGAGCCGGTGAGGAGGGCCCCGCCGCCGCTCGTCGTGATGATCTTGTTGCCGTTGAACGAGAGGACGCCCGCCGTGCCGAACGAGCCCGCCGGCCTGCCCTGGTAGGTCGAGCCGAGCGACTCGGCGGCGTCCTCCACCAGCGGGACGCCGTGGCGCCCGCAGTGCTCGGCGAGCCGGTCGTAGGCCGCCGGCTCGCCGTAGAGGTCGACGGGGACCACGGCGGCCGGGAGCCGTCCCGCCGCCGCCCGGGCGTCGAGCTCCTCGCCGACCAGGTCGGGGTCGACGTTCCAGCTGTCCGCCGCGCAGTCGACGAAGACCGGCCGGGCGCCGAGGTAGGTCGCTGCCGCTGCGGTGGCGATGAAGGTGAACGACGGGACGAGCACGTCGTCGCCCGGCCCCACCCCGGCCAGCAGGAGGGCCAGGTGGAGGGCGGCAGTACCGCTCGAGAGGGCCACGGCGTGGGCGACGCCCGCCCGCCCCGCGAGCTCGCGCTCGAAGGCGTCGACGTCCGGCCCGAGGGGGGCGATCCAGTTCGAGTCGAAGGCGGCGAGGAGCAAGCGCCGCTCCTCGGGTCCGACGTCGGGCGGGGAGAGGTAGACGCGCGGCATCAGGGGACCTCCGGATCGGGAGCCAGCCCGCCGGCCAGGGCGGCGGCGGCGACCACGACGACGACGACGGCGGCGACCACGGCGATCGCCACGGCAAGACCGGGTGACACGGCGATGGCGAAGACGGCGACCGCCACGACGACGGCCTCGGTCCCGACGTAGGCGCCGGTGGCGGCGAGGCGCGGCCAGCCCCGGGCCACGAGACGGTCGTAGGGATGGCCGCGGTCGCCGGCGAGCAGCGGCTGTCGCCCGCGGTGCCGGCGGGTGACGGCGCAGAAGATCTCGGCGGTGGGCACGACCACGACGGCGAGGGCCACGACCCCGGTGCCGGCCGGACGGCCGGGGGCCCATGCCGAGGCGGCGAGCACGGCGAGCAGGGTCCCGAGGGCGTACGAGCCGCCGTCGCCGAGGTAGACGCGCGCCGGCGGTCGGTTGTAGAGGGCGAACCCGGCGAGCGCGGCGGCGAGCGCGGCGGCCAGCACACGGCCGCCGCCGCGGGCCTCGACGGCCAGCCCCACGGCGGCCACCGCCACGACGCCGGTCGCCAGCAGGTCGAGCCCGTCGAGGAGGTTCACGCCGTTGACGAGCACCACGGTGACGGCGACGACGAGCGGCACGGCGAGGACGCCGGGGAGGTGGACGGGACAGGTGACGGCGACCCCCACTCCGACGGCGACCTCGCCGGCCAGGCGCCACGGGGCGGGCAGGTCGAACCGGTCGTCGGCCACGCCGAGGGCGAGGGCGGCCACGACTGGCGCCACCGCCGCCGCTCGCCCCGGGCCCCCGCCGGCGAGCGTGCCGGCGACGACGGCGACGCCCCCGAGGTAGGGGACCGGACGGCTCTGCGGCTTGAGCTCACCGGGGCGGTCGACGATGCCAGTGCGCCGGGCCACGGCGATCGCGACGGGGGTGGCGGCGACTGTCACGACGAACGCCACGATGGCGGCCGAGGCGACGCTCACGGTGCAGCCGCGTTCACGTGCGGTCCCAGGTGAGCACGAGCGACTCGGTGCCCGGGTGGAGCTCGAACCGCTCGGCCTCGGCGAAGCCGGCTCGCCGGTAGAGGGCGACGGCGCGCTCGTTGGTCGCGCCCACGACCACGTAGGCGGCCTCCGCCCTCCGGGCGGCGACCTCGGCGAGGAACCCGTCGACGAGCTGGCGGCCGATCCCGCGTCCGGCGGCGGCGGGGTCGACGGCGATGGCGAGGAGCTCGGTGCCACGTGCGGTCCCCGCCCCGCCCTGCCCGTGCCGGAGGGTCTCGAGCGCCCGGCGCCACGACAGCGCGAGGCGCGGGGCGACGGCCAGCGCGGCGGGGACGCCGTCACGCACGAGGAAGCTCCGGTAGAGGGCCGCCAGGTCGGTGGCACCGGCGACGAAGCCGAGGACCGGGCTGGCCTCCCTGCGCCCGAGGGTCCCTCCCGGGTCCCGGCCTGCGGGGTCCTGCTCGCCGGTCGCCGGCCCGCCGTAGGTCGCCGGCCCGCCGGATGTCTCCGCCACCAGCACGAACGCGTGGGGTGAGCGGACCATCCGCCGGTAGAGGCGGGCGAGGAAGCGCGGGCCGAGGAACGACAGGAACCCGGTCGAGATCTGCCCGGCGTGCAGCTCGGCGACCCGGCGCGCGTCCTCGGGCCGGCCTGGCCTCGTCCGAGCCGGGGTCTCCGCTTGCCTGTCCATCGCCGTCTCCCCCGAGTGCCCTGCCCTCCGGCGGGTGTGGTCTCCGACCCTTCCATCGGACGCGGACGGCGCCCGCGCCGCCAACGGACGGGCGCTGCACGTGCAGGACCCGGACCAGGCGACAGTCTAGGGGGTCGGGCGCGACGGGGCGACGGCGAGAACACCCCGGTCCTGACCACTACGATGCCAGCGCATGAGCCCCGATGGTCTCGGGCGGGCGGGCCGCTACCAGCTCTCCCAGCTGCGCGCGCTCGAGTCCCAGTCGATCCACATCTTGCGCGAGGTCGCCGCCGAGTTCGAACGGCCCGTCCTGCTCTTCTCGGGAGGCAAGGACTCGCTCGTGATGCTGCACCTGGCGGAGAAGGCGTTCTGGCCCGCGCGTCCGCCGTTCCCGGTCCTCCACGTCGACACCGGGCACAACTTCCCCGAGGTGCTCGAGTTCCGCGACCGGCGGGTCGCCGAAGCGAGCGCGCAGCTTCTGGTCGCCTCGGTGCCGGAGGCCATCGCGGCAGGGAGGGTGGCCGAGCCGCAGGGGCCCGACGCGTCGCGGAACCGGCTGCAGACGCCGGTCTTGCTCGCCGCCATCTCCGAGCACCGCTTCGATGCCGTCTTCGGTGGCGCCCGTCGCGACGAGGAGAAGGCGCGCGCCAAAGAACGAGTGTTCTCGTTCCGCGACGAGTTCGGCCAGTGGGACCCGAAGAACCAGCGACCCGAGCTCTGGTCGCTCTTCAACGGACGGCACCGTCCCGGCGAGCACATCCGAGTCTTTCCGCTCTCGGACTGGACCGAGCTCGACGTCTGGGAGTACGTCGCCGCCGAGGAGCTCGAGGTCCCCTCCATCTACTTCGCCCACCGGCGGGAGGTGTTCCGGCGGGACGGCATGTTGCTGGCCGCGAGCGACCTCCTCCCGCTCCGGGACGGTGAGGAGGTGTTCGAGGCCACCGTCCGCTACCGGACGGTGGGTGACCTGACCTGCACCGGCGCGGTCGAGTCGGCGGCGTCCACGGTGCCGGAGATCATCGCCGAGGTCGCAGCGGCCCGGGTCACCGAGCGCGGGGCCACGCGGGCCGACGACCGCACGAGCGACTCGGCCATGGAGGACCGCAAGCGGGAGGGCTACTTCTGATGGCACGGCTCGACGGGGAGCCGGCGGGGCGCGGGTCCGCCGAGTTGCTGCGGTTCGCCACGGCCGGCTCGGTCGACGACGGCAAGAGCACCCTGATCGGGCGGCTCCTCACCGACGCAAAGGCCGTCTTCGAGGACCAGCTCGATGCCGTCGAGCGCGTGAGCCGCGCCCGCGGCGACGACTACACGGACCTCGCCCTCTTGACCGACGGGCTCCGGGCCGAGCGGGAGCAGGGCATCACCATCGACGTCGCCTACCGGTACTTCGCCACCCCCCGGCGGACGTTCATCATCGCGGACTCGCCCGGACACGTGCAGTACACCCGCAACATGGTGACGGGGAACTCGACGGCCGACCTGTCGCTCGTGCTGGTGGACGCCCGCAAGGGCATCGTCGAGCAGACCCGGCGGCACGCGTTCCTGGCGTCGCTCCTGCGCGTCCCGCACCTCGTCCTGTGCGTCAACAAGATGGACCTGGTCGACTACGAGCGGGACGTCTTCGAGGCGATCTGCGACGAGTTCGCCGACTTCGCCACCAAGCTGGACGTCGCCGACCTCACCTTCATCCCGATCTCGGCGCTGCAAGGGGACAACGTCGTCCAACGCTCGGCCAGCATGGCCTGGTACGAGGGGCCGTCCCTGCTCCACCACCTCGAGCACGTCCACATCGCGTCGGACCGCAACCTCATCGACCCCCGCTTCGCCGTCCAGTGGGTCGTCCGTCCCCAGTCGGCGTCGAAGAGGGACTACCGCGGCTACGCGGGCCGGGTCCTCGGGGGAATCTTCCGGCCGGGCGACCAGGTCACCGTCCTGCCCTCGGGCCTGACGACGACGGTGACCGGCATCGACACAGCCGATGGCCCGCTCGAGGAAGCCTTCCCGTCGATGTCGGTGGTCCTCCGTCTCGCCGACGACCTCGACGTGTCGCGTGGGGACATGCTCTGCCGACCCCACAACCACCCGACCGTCGGCCAGGACCTCGAGGCCATGGTGTGCTGGATGACCGAGCGTCCGCTCGTGCCCGGCATGTTCGTGGCGGTCAAGCACACCACCCAGTGGGTGCGGGCCGTGGTCCGCGAGGTCCACTACCGGCTGGACGTCACGACGCTGCACCGGGACGTCGACGCAGGGTCGCTGGGCCTGAACGACGTCGGCCGGGTCAGCCTCCGGGCGACGCGGTCGCTCGTCTACGACCCCTACGCCCGAAACCGCGAGACCGGTTCGTGCATCCTCGTCTCGGAGGAGACCAACACGACTGCCGGCGCCGGCATGCTGCTCGGTCCGGCGTGAGCCCCCCGATCGACGGGCCTCGGGACGGGCCGACGGCCAGTCGGGGACCCGTGGTCCCCTATGCGGGCACGGTGACCCGCGGCGACCGCCGTGACCGCCTCGGACTGGCCGGAGCCACGATCTGGTTCACCGGCCTGTCGGGGTCGGGGAAGTCGAGCCTCGCCGCGGCGGTCGAGGAGCGGCTGGTCGCCGATGGCCGGCCTGCCTATCGGCTCGACGGCGACACCCTCCGCACCGGGCTCAACGCCGACCTCGGTTTCGGGCGCGCCCAGCGCGACGAGAACGTCCGCAGGGTCGCCCACGTTGCCGCGCTCTTCGCCGACGCCGGTGTCGTGGCTCTCGTGGCGCTGATCAGCCCGTACGCGGTGGGTCGCCTGGCCGCCCGGACGCTCCACCAGCAGGCGGGCCTCCCTTTCGTCGAGGTCTACCTCTCGGCCTCGGCCGAGGTCTGTGCGGCGCGGGACCCGAAGGGGCTCTACGCCCGGGCGTCGTCGGGGAGGCTCGGCTCGTTCACCGGCATCGACGATCCCTACGAGCCACCGGCTGCGCCGGAGGTCGCCATCGGACCCGACCGTCCCCTGGGTGACGCGGCAGACGTGGTGCTGGCTGCTCTCCGTTCGGCCGAGTCGTCGGGCGCTTGAGGGCGATCGACACGGTGAGCGGTGGTCGCCATCTCGCAAGGGTAGAGATCTCACCAGAATTGGCGATGGTCGACGACGACGCGCCGTGGCAATCTCGACCGTCGTACGCACCCGACGCGGGTCGCGTGCTCGGCGGGAGCCAGTCCCACCTTCGGGTGGGCGGAGGCAAGAGGGGCAGCTGCAGCGGGGGGAGCCGTAGGAGATGGGGGCAGGGTTCGCATGCATGGACGAGTGAGCCGAGGAAGGGCTGTCGTCGCCACGGCGGGTGCCGCGGCGACCGCCGTGGCACTGACCGCTGGGACGGCGTGGGCAGCCGGCCCGCCCACCCCCGGGCCGCAGCTCGCCTTCGACGCACCGCAGCAGCAGGCATCACTGGTCATCCCCGCACCCGCCTGCCCGACGTCGAACCCCGGCTGCGAGTGGATGCTGTTCATGAACGCTCCGCTCGTGCCCAACGCGCCGGTGATCGGCGAGGTGACCGGCACGTCGGGGAGGTTGACCATCCCGTACCCGACGGACTTCTGTGGCGTCATCCAGGCCGACGCCCTGATCGGGAGGGCGCCGTTCGTCGGTGCAGCGGCGTGGACGTACGTGAGCGGGATGCGCACCTCGATCTCGACGTGCCAGTCAGGGTCGGGTGGCGGGACCGGGCCGAACGGTGGCGGGACCGGGCCGAACGGTGGCGGGACCGGGCCGAACGGTGGCGGGACCGGGCCGAACGGTGGCGGGACCGGGCCGAACGGTGGCGGGACCGGGCCGAACGCGCTGTCGCTCCAGTCGACGTCGCTGCCCTTCACGGCCAGCGCCTCGCCGACGGGCGGCACGGGCGGCACCGTGCCGTCGCAGCTCCCCTTCACCGGGTCCAATCTCCCGCCGATACTGGTCGCCGCCGCCGGGTCGCTGGTGGCAGGCTTGGTGCTCACGGGTGCGGACCGTTGGGTGCTCCGAGCGGTCGGACGTCACCCGGCCGCTGTGGACGTGCCCGTTCGGGGGGCCGGGCGCGTGGCCGGCTGGCTGACGGGGCGCTGATCGTCGGTAGCAGAGGTGACGGGCGACGCAGAGGGAAGTGGCGGTGGCGGGAAGGCGCTGAGCGTGCTCGAAGTGGTGATTCGGTGGGTCGTGGTCTCGGAAGTGCTCCCGTAGCGATAGGAACGCAGGGCAATCGTCCTCGACACGGGCCGGGGGCACGCGAAGTGAAGAAAGGCAGGTGGCATGTCGAAGTCGCTGAAGCTGTCGCTCGTCGTGATCTTGGTGGTCCTCGGTGCGCTTGCGCTCGCCACCGGTGTCGTCTACCTGGTCGTGCCGTTCCGCCACCTCCCGAGCTTCATCCCGGGCCATAAGCCGGGTTACGGTGCCTACCACCAGCGCGGCGCGATCGGCATCGTGATCGGCCTCGTGCTGCTGGCGGTCGCGGGGCTCATCGGGCGCGTCAGCCGCCGGAGCCGGTCGAGCGCGGCGCTGACGAGTGCGCACGACGAGCCGTCAGAGGCTCCGTCACTTCCCGCCGAGGAGGGCGCCAGCGCCTGACCAGGGCGTCGGAGCCGCCGGCACCAGCGCCAGCGCGTGCGGCGGCGACGTCTCGCTCGCCGGCGACGTGCCTTGGCTAGTCTGTGGCGCTCCGGGGCTCGCGCTGGCGTTTCGACGCGGAGACGGATCGTCGACGCATCGCCGGCCGGAAGTGCTGCAGGGAGACGAGACGGCCGGTCCCAGGGGGTCGAGGTGGCTGTGGACGGAGAGGGGCAGCCCGCGGCGGCGGGCGGCGGGAAGGACGTGGCGGTCGCTCCGCTAGAGGACCGCGATGCCAACGCGGTGACGGACGGCGACGAGGTCGACGAGGTCGACGAGGTCGACGAGCCGCCGGTCGTCGCCGAGGACGTCCCTGCGGAGCTGGCGCCCGAGGCCGCGCTGCCCGCCAGGCCCCGCCACTTCCCGTGCTTCGACGGACTGCGGGCCATCGCCGCCGTGTCCGTCCTCGCCCTGCACACCGCCTGGTCGTCGGGGTTCACGATGCGGTCGTCCCTCGGGATCTACACGAGCCGCCTCGAGATCGGCGTGTCGGTCTTCTTCCTCATCTCGGGGTTCCTGCTCTACCGCCCGTTCGTGGCCTCGCACCTGTCGGGCCGGCCCGACCCGTCCATCAGCCGGTTCTGGGTCCGGCGCGTGCTGCGCATCGTCCCCGCCTACTGGCTGGCGCTGACCGTCCTCACCTACGGGCTCCACGTCGTCTCGATGGGGCGCGGCTGGCAGGGGATCGTCGCCCACTACTTCTTCCTGCAGATCTACGTCCCCGCGGAGTCGTTCAACGGGATCGGGCAGGCGTGGTCGCTCTGCACCGAGGTGAGCTTCTACCTCTTCCTGCCGCTCTACGCGTGGCTGGTCGGGTTCCGGCGCAGCGCCTCGCCAACACGGCGTCTGCGGCGTGAACTGCTCGGTGAAGCCGTCCTGGTCGTCATCAGCTTCGCTTTCCGCTGGTGGGAGCTGCACATTCCCTACGTCACGGTGCGCGACGGCAAGTTCGTCGCCCTGTGCGCGCCCCACTGCGCTACCTCCCCCCTGCTCTCCAGCCTGATGGTGGACTGGCTGCCCGCCTACCTCGACCTCTTCGCCCTCGGCATGTTCCTCGCCACCATGAGCTCGTGGTTCTTCGAGCGCGGGAACGAGCCGTCGTGGCTCCGGAGTCGGTGGATGCCGGGGGTGAGCTGGCTGTGCGCGGGCGCGACCTACTGGGGTGTGTCGCACCTCGGCATCCCGAAGACCATCCTCTACCTCACGTCGCCCGTCGTGAGCCTCGAGCGCCAGACCCTCTACGGCGTCTTCGCCTTCTTCCTCCTGCTGCCGGCCGTGTTCGGGCCCCAGGAGCAGGGCCTCGTCCGCCGCCTGCTCCAGACCTGGCCGATGGTCTCCCTCGGGGTGATCTCGTACGGCATCTACATCTGGCACCTCGACCTGATCACCGACTTCATCACGTGGACGGGCTACAACGCCGTGTCGCAGTACACGATGCCGTACTGGCAGATGTTCCTGGGCGTCCTCGCGCTGGCCGTCGCCTTCTCGACGGTCAGCTACTTCGGGCTCGAGCGCCCCATCCTCCAGTGGAAGGACCGGATCGGGTGGTGGGACCGTTCGGGCCGGGGCCCGGGTGTCCCGCGTGCGCCCGAGGCGAGCCCTGCTCAGGTCCCCATCACTTCTCCAGCCGACACCGCCGAAGTCGGAGCTTCGACCTCCGGCACCTGACGACCGCCGCTGCCGGGCTCGCGCAGCGGCCCCCCCAAGGGCTTCTTGGTGTCGCTCCGGTGGGGGCGGTCGTCAGGTCGTGCCTCGGCGGAGGCTGCTGCTCACCGGTGCTCGGTGGACCGCAGGAGGGTGCGGCACAGCGCCATCGACGGCGCCTTCGGGGTCACGTTCATGACGGCGACGGGCGGGCGCAGCGCCGGATTGCGCGGGTTGGGGGTCGTGTGGACGACGGCCGGACCGTGCCCGGGCAGGTAGTGCCCGATGTACTTGGTCCCGAACCACTTGACCACGATCGAGCTCAGGTTCGGGTCGGTCATCACCTGGAACCGGTAGATGCCGAACTTCTGGACGGTGAAGGTCCACCCCTTGGTCGTCGGAAAGTCGGTGTTCCTGGCCCCGAGGTGGTGCACCTCGACCCGGACCCGGTCGCCGCCCACGTGGACGAGCTGGAGCGTGCTGCGACCGTAGGACAGGACTGTCACCGGGCCGGTCATGGCGTCGGGCAGCTGGTTGAACTGCACGTTGACGTCGTGGTTGAGCGGGCCTGCCTGTTCGACGGGGAGCCACGTCGAGTGCTCGAGCTGCTGGCCGGGCACGTTGACGAACCGTTCGCCCGTCGACAGGTAGAGGCCCGAGCAATTGTCCATGGCGAAGAGCGTCCCCGCCGGCGCGTAGTAGGGGAGCGTCGTGCCGTGGCGCACCTGGGCGGCGAGGGCGCCGGGCGTGAGGGAGTGCTGGACCGAGACGAGGCGGAGCGTCTGCGCCCGGGTGAACTGCAGGTCCTGCCCGGAGGCGATTGCGACGTTCACCGCCACGCCGAAGACGGCGAGGGCGCCCAGCGCGCCGAGGCCGGGCAGTCGGAGCCGGCGCGGGCGGGCCGACAGGCGGCGCCACACGTCGATCAGCCCGATGCCGCCCGCCAGGATGAAGAAGGGCAGCAGGTCGGCCAGGTACCGGTCGGCGATGTACCCCCACAGCACGACACCGGCACCGCCCGCCGCCGCGGTCAGCAGCAGGAGACGGATGCCCGTCGCCCCCGGGAGTGGGCGGGGCCGCCACGCGGTGACGACGCCCCACAGCCCGAGCAAGAACAGCAACGGCATGGAGGCGGGGTAGCTCGTGGTCCGGTACGTCTCGTCGAGCACGACGCCTCCGACCGCCCGTGCCGGCGTGAGGGGCCGTGAGAAGAACGGGAAGACCGAGCTCACGTGGAGGGAGAGCGGGTCGAAGTAGGCGAGCAGGGTGCTCGGCAGGAAGGCGAAGCTGAACGCCTTGCCGCCGTTGGCCTTGAGGAAGTACCGCCGATGGGCGTTCACGTGGGCCCACACCTGGTCGGCCATGGGCAGCCCGAAGGGCAGGCCGAACTTGACGTAGGTGACGCCGGCGTTCACCGCCAGTGCGAAGATGCCGACGGCGGCCAGGGGCACGGCGAAGCGCCGGGCGTCGGTGCCCGCCTTGCCGGCGCGCAGCCACGCGGCGACGAGCAGCGCCCCGATGACGGTGGCGTAGCCGGTCGGGGTGCGGTCGAGGTTCGTGAACGTGATGAGGACGGCACAGCTCGCCACGCCGCGCCACGATGCTCGCTCGAGCATGCCCAGGAGCGCGAGCAGCGACGCCGTGGTCAGGGCGACGCTCCAGGCGAAGTCCTCGTTGTAGACGAAGGGGACGGCGGCGAGCTCGACGAGGACCGAGCCGCCGCAGATGGTGGCCATCAGCAGCCCGTAGGACGCCGCTTCGCCGCGCCCGAGGGCGACAGGTCCTCGCAGCACCATGCGGAGCCGCCACAGCAGGAGGGCGGCGGCGACCGCGGTGACCAGCCAGGCGGCGAGCAGCGAGAACGGGGTGAAGTCGCCGTCGAACTGCCTTGGCACGAGGAGGACGGTGGGGATGCGGATGAGGGAGGGGAAGAGGCCGAAGTACGTGAACTGGTGCCCGGCGTGGACGAAGGCCTCGATGCCCAGGGATCCCTTGGGCACGTACAGGTGCCCGTGGAGCATGGCGCGCGCCTGGAGCTCGTAGAAGTCGGACGGTGCCACGTGCCGGACGACGTCGACGGTGCCGCCCCACAGGTCCCACAGCACCCAGAGATAGAGTGGGGTGACCACCGCCACCCCGGCCACGGCGGCCCGGGTGAACCGGCGCCGGGCGGGGTCGGCGACGCGGCGTGGCGGCGGAGGTGCGCTGGGCGCGTCTGCTTCCGGCCCGGCGTGCTCGCCGGCATTCCCGGTGAGCACCGGGTCGGCGTCAGGCGAGGTGACCCCCGCGTCGACGACGTCGACGGTCGGGGGCTCGCTCGACGTCCGGACCGGCGGAGGGCTCAGCGCCCCGGTCCCTTGCCGCGCAGTCGCTCGAGCCGTCCGAGGACCTTCCCTGCAGCGTGGTCGGAGATGCCGAGGCGCCGCTTCGCCCAGTCGTAGCAGCGAAGCACCTGCTTGTCCGCGTAGATCGCCAGGGCCCGAGCGCCGTCCCCCGGTCTCGCCCGGTACTCGGTCGAGCGGGCGATCGGGTCCTCCTCCTCGGTGAAGTAGTACAGCGCCAACGACCGTCGGGCGGTGTCCGTCGGGCACGTCATCGGCTCGGGGTGCCCGTGGAACGAGTCGACGTCCGTGGTGAAGATGACGACGCGGTTGCCGATCGGTGCGATGGTCTGCTCGCACCGTTTCATGTCGGTGCTCCACAGCTCGAGGTCACCCCCGTACTCGGGTCGCCACTCCTCGTTCAGGTAGAGGAGCAGGTTGGCCCGACGGCGCCACTGGCGGCGACGCGGGTGGACCGTGAAGTCGGCGTGGATGTTCAAGAAGCCACCGGTGGTCGACTGGTGGAGCCCGCCGCCCTCGAGCGAGTGGTCCGGCATCAGCCCGTCGAACCCGGTCAGTGCCGAGACGAACGCCACGAAGCGCGGCGAGTTGAGCTCGTCGAGGATGGTCTGGAGCGTCGGCCCCCAGGTGCCGGGGTCGGTGTTGGAGTACTTGCGCTCGTTGGCGTGGATGAAGTTGTTCCACTGCTCGGGGTCGAGCGCGGGGAACTCCTTCATGGCGAGCTCGATCGTCTCGCGGTCGAGGAAGTCGTCGAAGACGATGTGGGGGTACGGCCGGGCCGATTGGTACTGCTTGTGGAGCTCATCGAGGTTCGCCTCGAGACGGTCCAGGTCGAGCAGGGGCACGCGGGGCTCCTCTACGTGGTCGAGTGTCCGGCCGCCGACGGGAAGTGCGCCGTCGGCAGCCGCGCTCAGGCTTCCTGCCGTCGTCGTCTCCGGTGTCGGTGCCACCGGGTCAGGCCGGCTCGAGCTCGAAGACGAGCTGGTACGAGAAGAGGGTCGGGGCTACCGCCAGGCCGGCACGGTCGACGGCGCCGACCAGGCGCAGAAGCGCCGAGGGTGCCGGTCCGCCGCGCTCGGCCACCTCCACCGGCAGGCCCGTGCTCGAGCGCCTCCGGACCCGCATGCCGGCGCCTTTGGCCATCCGCTCGAAGCTCTTGCGGGTGAAGAAGCGGAGGTGCCCGGCATCGAAGATGCCGCGGCGCTCGTAGTCGAACTTCCCCATCAGGATGCGAAGCCGCGGGTACCAGTGGGCCACGTTGGGCACGCTCACCACGATCACCCCCCGGGGGGCGAGGACGCCACGGAGCTGCGCGAGGAGCTTGCTCGGCTCGGCGAGGTGCTCGAAGACGTCGGCCCCGACGACGACGTCGAAGCCGGTGCCGACCTCGGCCGGCAGCCCTTCATTGAGGTCGGCCTCGACGAACCCGTCGAGCCGGTCGGCCACGCCGTCGAGCTTCTCCGAGTCCACGCCGATCACCGTGTGGCCCTGCAGCCGGAGGAGCTCGCCGAACTGGCCGTGCGAGCACCCGAGGTCGAGGACCTTGCGCGGCTTGCCGTCCCCCAGCCAGTTGAGGATCTTGCGGTGCGAGGACGAGCTTCCGAGCTTCAGGTCGTAGCCCTGGTCGGAGAAGGCCATCTCACCGGAGCCGAAGCCCATCTTGTGGATCCGGTAGCGGGTGACGTCGAGGGCGACGTCCTTTGCATAGCCCAGTCCGTTGACGTGACAGATCTCGTTGCCGTAGTAGGTCGGGATCGGCACCTCCACGATGCGCTTCCCGGCTTCGTGGAGCTGCACGATGATCTCGGTGTCGAAGTCGAAGCCGTCGGAGTTCGACTCGAAGGGGATGTCGCGCAGGGCGTCGACCCGGTAGGCGCGGTACCCGCTGTGCCACTCGGTGAGCTCGAGCCCGGTCATGGCGTTCGAGTAGCGGCTGAGGATGCGGTTGCCGACGAACTTGTAGAGCGGCATGCCGCCGATGCGGGCCGAGCCGGGCTCCATCATCCGCGACCCGAACACGGCGTCGCACTGGCCGTCGGCGAAGGGCTCGATGAGGTCCTCGATGACCTCGGGGGCGTACTGCCCGTCCCCGTGGAGCAGGACGACGATGTCGAGGCCGTGCTCGATCGCCCACCGGTAGCCCGCCTTCTGGTTGCCGCCGTAGCCCAGGTTCTGCGGATGCCGGATGACGGTCAGGGGGAGGTCGGTGCCCTGCTGGTACTCCTTGCCGACCGTATAGGTGCAGTCGCTGCTGGCGTCGTCGCAGACCACGACCTCGGTCACCCGCCTGCGGAAGCTCGCCGGCAGCCGGTCGAGCACCGCGGCGAGCGTCGACGCGGCGTTGTACGCCACGACGATGACGCCGATGCGCTCGGCACCGCGAGCCACAGGACGCGTGGCCCGCCTGCTCTTGCTCTTCGTACCTGCGGCCGTTGCCCCTGACGTGCTCACGACACCCCCTTCGTCGCAGCAGACCGCCGTCTGCCGTTCCCCTGTCCTTCCAAGTCCCCTGCGGGCCCCTTGGGCAGGCCGGGCATGCACGGACGCTAGTCGGGTCCCCCCGGACCCCTCCTCACCATCTTTGATGGTTTCGCCCGCCACTGCAAGCTGTGACGGGCCGGTGATCGGATCGTGCCCGGGCGGGCGCCCGCCCGTCGGCGCGCGGCCTGTCGCACCCGACGTATGGTGATCCCGTGGTGTGCCAGGGGGCGGCGGCGGTGGGCGACGACGCGGGGCCGGTCGTGGGAGCGGGGCCGAGGCCCGACGAGGTGGTCGGTGCCGGGGCCACCACCACACGCCCCAAGGCGCTCGCCTTCTACCTCCCCCAGTTCCACCCCATCCCCGAGAACGACCGGTGGTGGGGCCCGGGCTTCACCGAGTGGCGCAACGTCACCCGGGCCCGACCGCTCTTCCCCGGCCACTACCAGCCCCACGTCCCCGGCGAGCTCGGCTACTACGACCTGCGCCTGCCCGAAGTGCGTGCCGCCCAGGCCGAGCTGGCCCGCTCGCACGGCATCGCCGGCTTCGTCTACTACCACTACTGGTTCCACGGCACCCGGCTCCTCGAGCGGCCCTTCGAGGAGGTGCTGGCCTCGGGCGAGCCCGACTTCCCCTTCGCCCTGTGCTGGGCGAACGAGGAGTGGCGCCGCGGGTGGGACGGCCGCAGCGGCGACGTCCTCGCCCGCCAGGAGTACAGCGAGGCCGACGACCTCGCCCACATCCGCTCGCTCCTCGGGGCGTTCGCCGATCCTCGCTACGTCCGCATCGACGGCCGCCCGCTCTTCCTCGTCTACCGCCCCGCCCTCCTGCCCGAGCCCCGGCGGACCTTCGACCGATGGCGGGCCGAGGCCGTCCGGGCCGGCTTCCCCGACCTCTACCTGTGCTGGGTGGAGAGCTGGGGCCCGCCACCGGGCGGCCCCGAAGCCTTCGGGCTCGACGCCTCGGTGGGCTTCATGCCGCTCTACGGCGACGTGGTCCACGCCCCCCTCGAGTCCCTGAGGGGCCACCGGGTCTTCGACTACCCCTCGGCCGTCCGGGCCGAGCTCGAGCGGCCGGCCCCGCCCTACAAGCGGTTCCCCTCGGTGATGGTGGGGTGGGACAACACGGCGCGGCGCGCCCAGGGCGCCACGATCTTCACCGGCGCCACCCCCGCCGCCTACGAGGAGTGGCTGCGGGTCACCGCCGACTCGGTGGCCGAGGTCCGCCCCGAGGAGAACTACCTCTTCGTCCTGGCGTGGAACGAGTGGGCCGAAGGCAACCACCTCGAGCCCGACCAGCGCTACGGCCGGGCCTTCCTCGAGGCCACCCGGGCCGTGCTCCTCGACTCCCCGCCGCCGCCCCGGGCGGTCCCGACGTCCGAGGCGGCCGAGGGGTTCTTCGCCGGCGGCGACCCCCTCGCCGTCCCCGGCGCCCCGGTCAACCGCCGCCCGGGTGCCGAGGGGGCGGCCCCCGCGGCCGGCTCCCCCTACGTCTACGCCTACAACCCCGACTCGGCGGTGGGCAACGCGGCCCGCCTCGTCTCGGAGCTCGCCCTCCCCGGCCAGGTCGTCGTCGACCTCGGGGCCGGGGGCGGGGCGGTGGCCGAGCCGCTCCTGGCACGGGGCCTCGCCTATCGCGGCATCGAGCGCGACCCCGACGGGGTGGCGGCGCTGAAGGCCAAGGGCCTCGCCGCCACCGAGTGCGACCTCACCGACACCGAGGCCCTCACCGCCGCCCTCGACGAGGCGGGGGAGGTGGGGGCCCTCACCGCCCTCGACGTCCTGGAGCACCTGGAGGAGCCCCAGGCGCTCCTCACCGTCCTGTCGGCGTGGGCCCGGGCCCACGGCTCGCCCCCGCTCGTCGTCTCGGTGCCGCACGTGGCCCACGTGGACGTGGGCCTGCGCCTCCTGCTCGGCCACTTCGACCCCCGGCGCACCGGCCTGCTGGACGCCACCCACCTCCGGTTCTTCACCGAGGAGACCCTCTCCCGGCTCGTCGAGCGCACCGGGTGGGAGCTCGTCGAGCGCGACGACTTCTGCGCGCTGCGCTCGGACCAGTTCGCCCCGAAGCTGCGCGACGGGCTGCCCGAGGAGCTCGTCGGCGCCCTCCAGGTCGTCGCCGAGGCGGCCAACCCCAACTGGTCGGTCACCCAGTTCGTCTGGGTGCTGCGCCCCTGCGAGGTCGGGACGCCCCCCGCCACCTACTACGACGCCGTCGCCCCCGAGGGCGGTGAGCACGAGCCCAACGTGCCCGAGGCGGCCACGAAGGCGGTGGCCGACTACCTCGCCTCGGTCGGCCTCGTGGTCTCCGAGGCCAACCGCCGGGCCGCCGAGGCCGTCCGGGCCGGCGCGGGGCCGACCGGCTCCGAGCTCGGCCGCATCAAGCAGCACGTCCTCGCCGCCGTCTACCGCACCCCCCGCCGGGCCGCCCTCTTCCAGCGGGTCTACGGCCGGCTGCGGTGAGGGACGGGCCCGGTGGCGCCTCCCCCGGTGGCGGGGGCCCAGTGGGCGCGGGCCCGGTGAGCGGGGCCCGGCCCATGGGGGGACCGGTGGGTGGGGGAGCTGTCCTCAGGCGACGGGACCGCCGCCGAGCGCGTCCTCGAGGGCTGCGGGCGCAGCCGGGCTCGGCTCCGTGAAGAAGAGCCGGTTGAACACGAAGAACTTGGCCAGCCAGAGGATCCCGAAGGCTGCGACGTTGGCGCCGAGGACGACGGCCGTGCGGACGAGGTGGGTGAGGTGGTGGTCGTCGGCGAAGCGCGTGGCGAGGGACGCCGTCACGAGCGAGAAGAGGATGCCGGCGATGGAGAGCACCCAGAAGGGGATGACCTCCTTGCGGACGTGGGACCGGCCGGACTTCTTCCAGACCCACTGGCGGTTGAGGAAGTACGAGGGGACGCCGGCGACGACGTTGGCGAAGAGGGTCGACGGCACGGCCGTCCACAGGCGCAGCACGCCGAAGACGATGGCGAGCACGACGAACGACGTGACCGACGAGATGGCCGAGACGGTCGCGTAGCGGACCCAGCGCAGGCCTTGCGGACTGCGGACGAACTCCCACGCACGAGCCACGAGGCGCCCCACCACCCGCGACGATAGGCGCGTCGGGCGTGCCATGCACCCCGGTGCAGGCTGCCAGCCTGCTTGGCGACCCGGCTCGTCGCTACACTGCGCCCCGTGGCGATCGACGAGGCCGTGGCCCCGGCCCCCGCCGTGGGGTCGGCGCCCGAGGGGGGCGGCGAGGAGCTCGGGGGCGGCGGCGTCGGACGCGCCACCGGCCGCCGGCGCTTCGTCCGAGCGGTCGTCATCGCCCAGCTGTTGGTCGCCGTCCCGTACGCCTGGACCCTCTTCGACGAGTGGGGGCCCTTCAACGTCCTGCGGAAGACGGTCTTCGAGGACAACTTCTACGACCTCCAGGCCCGCGCCATGTTCCACGGGCACTTCTGGGTGGCGCCCGGCGCTCTCGGCATCGAGGGCTTCATCCACCACGGGCGCGAGTACACGTACTTCGGGCTCTTCCCGTCGGTGCTCCGCATGCCCGTCCTGCTCGTCACGAGCTCGCTGGACGGCAAGCTCACGCCGATGTCGATGGCGCTGGCGTGGATCGCCACCGGCGTGTTCGCTTCGATGCTGCTCTGGCGGCTGCGCGTGCTGGTGCGCGGGGACGCCCTCGTCAGCCGGGCGGAGGCGGTGTGCCACGGCGCCCTGATGGCGACGGTGATGGGCGGTTCGGTCCTCGTCTACCTGGCGGCCACCCCGTTCGTCTTCGACGAGGACCTGGCGTGGAGCGTGGCCCTCACCATCGCCAGCGTCTTCGCCCTCTTCGGGGTCATGGAGCGCCCGTCGGCCAGGCGGGTGTGGTTCGCCGGCATCTGCCTCTTCTGCGCCAACATGGACCGCCTCACCACCGGGTGGGCGTGCGTCATCGGCGCCGTGCTGATCGCCCTGTGGTTCCGCTCGGGGCGGGGCGGGGAGGAGAACCGGCGATGGTTCCTCCCCGTGCTGGCAGCAGGCATCGTCCCCCTGCTCTCGGGGTGGTTCGTCAACTGGCTCAAGTTCGGGGTCCTCTTCGGCCCGCCGGTGACCGACCAGGTCTGGACGCACGTCAACGCCTACCGGCGCCAGTTCCTCGCCGCCAACCACAACTCCGAGGTCGGCCTGGCGTTCTTGCCGTCGACGGCGCTCGCCTACCTCCGCCCCGACGGCCTGCGCCTCACCACCGTCTTCCCCTACGTCACCCTGCCCGCCCGGCCCGCCTCCGCCCTCTTCGGGGTCCTCTTCGACCGGCGCTACCGGACGGCCTCCATGCCGGCGTCGATGCCCTTCCTCACCCTGCTGGCGATCTGGGGGACCGTCGCCGCCTTCGTGCGCCGCTCTCCCACGAAGATCACCCGCATCCTGCTCTTCGCCACGGCGACCGCCGGTGCCGCCCTGCTGCTGTGGGGCTACATCGCCACCCGCTACCTCGCCGACTACGTCCCCTTCCTCGCCGTGGCGTCGATGGTGGCGATGGTCGACATCTGGCGTCGCCTGGACGGGCGCTCGCGGCGCCGCCGGCGGTCGGCGGTGGGCCTCGCCCTCGTCCTCGCCCTCGTCTCCGTGGTGGTCAACGTGGCCATGTCCTCCACGCCGACCACCGAGTGGAGCCAGGTGCAGGTCGACCGCTACGTCCGGACCCAGGTCGCGCTCAGCGACGTGACGGGCCACCCGATCGAGTCGAACGTGGTGCTCGGGTCCTCCCTGCCGCCCGTCGGACCGGCCGACCGGTTGATGGTCATCGGGGCGTGCGACGGGCTCTACATCTCAAACGGCGAGGACTACCGGACCGTCCCCTCGCAGGAGTACCGGCGGGTGAGCTGGATCCCCGTCGAGCGTGGCCCCGCCTTCCGGCACACCTTCACCATCACGTTCCACCACGGCCAGGCCCTCCACGCACCGCCCGTCGCCCTCGTCTACGCCGACCACACCGCCCTCGACGTGCGGGCCACCCGCCTTCCCCACGGCGACGAGCTCCGCGTGGTCTTCGACGTGCTCGATCCCCGCTTTGCCGGCCCCAGCTACGCCGTGGACGTCGCGCCGGGCTCGACGCACCACGTGGTCGTCGTCACCGACAACGCCGACCACACCGTCGGCGTGACCATGGACGGCAAGCCCCTCCTCGACGGCCCGATGACAGGTGGCACCCGGGGCGTCGCCCAGGTGCCGCGCACCCCGACGCTCGAGGGGGCCGGCACCATGACCGTCCAGGACACCACGCCGACGACCGCACCGGCGCTCTGCCGGAGCCTGGTCCGGGGGAAGTGACCGAGGGCCTCGTCCTCGGCCTGCTCGTCGGGGTCGTCCTCGGCCTGGCCTGCGGCCTCGTCCTGCGGGCCAACGTGCGGGCGGGTGCTGCCGCGACGGAGTCGCAGCTTCGGGCCGAGCTCGAGGGCGAGCGGCAGCGGTCCTCGGGGCAGCACGAGGCGCTCGAGGCCGTCCGGGGGAAGCTGCTCGACGAGCTGGGACGCCTGTCCACGGAGGCGCTCTCTCGCAACAGCGAGCACTTCCTCCAGCTCGCCGAGGCCCGTCAACAGGCCGTCGAACAGCTCCTCGGTCCGCTCGGCGAGCAGCTCGAGCGGTACCGGGAGGCGGTCCAGCGCATC
>JAJZJT010000013.1 GCA_021809995.1 Actinomycetes bacterium | reverse complement strand
CCGCTCGTCGCGAGCGACGCCCGGCGTCTGGTGGGCCGGCCGGGCCACCAGGCCGGGCGGGTCGACGCCGTCACCGGTGCCCGCAGGTTCGTCTCCGACCTCGTGCGCCCCGGCATGGGCCACGGCGTGGTCCTGCGGCCGGCGGTCCCCGGCGCCACCCTGCGAGCGGTCGACTGCAGCCGGGCTGCGGCCGTCGACGGGGTGACCGTCGTCCACGAGGGCTCGTTCGTGGGCGTGGTCGCCGACGACCCGTCCGCCGCCCGGCGGGCCGTCGCCGCGATTGCCGCCGAGTGGGACGAGCCGCCCCCGGTCGAGGGAGACCTGGCCGCCTACCTGCGCAACCACCCCGTCGCCGACGAGGGTTGGGAGCGCCCCGTCGACGAGACGACCGGGGACGTGGTCGGCGCCCTCGCCGCAGCCGTCGACACGGTGACCGCCACCTACACCACCGCCTACCTGGCTCACGTTCCACTCGAGACCAGAGCGGCCCTCGCCGAGTGGGACGGCGACCGGGTTACCGTGTGGACCGGTACCCAGGTCCCCTTCGGCACGAGGAGCCGGGTGGCCGCCGCCACCGGCGTCGACGAGGGCGACGTCCGGGTGGTCGTCCCGCCGACCGGGGGCGCCTTCGGGGGCAAGCACGCCGGTGAGGTCGCCGCCGAGGCAGCGCTCCTCGCCCGGGCCGCCGCACGGCCCGTCCGGGTCCACTGGAGCCGAGCCGAGGAGCTCGCGTGGGGGACCGTCCGCCCGATGGCGGTCATCGACGTCGCCGCCGGGCTCGACGGCGACGGCGAGCTCGTGGCCTGGGACATGCTCGACGTCAACGCCGGCGCGGCCGCGCTCGTCCCCCCCTACCGGACGGGCACCCGCCGGGTCCGCTACCAGCCGGCTCGCTCACCGCTCCACCAGGGCTCGTACCGGGCGCTCGCCGCCAACGCAAACAATTTCGCCCGCGAGTCGGCCATCGACGAGCTGGCGTTGCGTCGTGGCGAGGACCCGCTGGTGTTCCGGCTGGCCCGCCTCGACGACGAGCGTCTCGCCGTCGTGCTCCGGGCGGCCGCCGACCGGTTCGGCTGGGTTGCGGCCGCCGTGGGAGCGATCCCGTCCGGTCCGGCCGGCATGGCCGACCCGCGGAGCAGGACAGACGACGAGAGGGCCGACGACGTCCGGACGGGGCGAGGCCTGGCCGTCGGCCTCGAGAAGGACGGCCGAGTGGCGACGTGCGCCGAGGTGCAGGTCGACACCGGTGGCCGGGTGGCCGTCACCCGCGTCGTCACCGCCTACGACTGCGGCACGGTGGTCAACCCCGACACCGTGGCCAGCCAAGTCGAGGGTGCCACGGTGATGGCCCTCGGAGGTGCTCTGCTCGAAGCCCTGCCGGTCAGCGGCGGCCGCCTCGCCGAGGCATCGCTCGCCTCGTACCCGCTGCCCCGCTTCGCCGATGTCCCCGAGGTCGAGGTCGTGCTGTGCGACCGCCCGGACCTGCCTTCGGCGGGAGCCGGCGAGGCTCCGATGATCGCCGTGGCCCCGGCGATCGCCAACGCGCTGGCCGATGCCACCGGACGTCGGCTGCGCGACCTTCCTCTCGCGCCGGGCCACCGCCTGCCTGTCCCCACCCTGCTCGGCGACGGCTGAGCCGTGCGGGAGCTCCTCGCCGACCTCGACCGGCTGCGGAGCCGCGGCCGGCGCGTTGCGCTCGCCCGGGTCGTTTCCGTCGAGGGGTCGGCACCCCGGGAGCCGGGTGCCGCGCTCATCGTCAACGAGGACGGCGAGGTGGCCGGGTCGGTGTCGGGCGGCTGCGTGGAGTCGGCGGTGGTGGCAGCCGCGCTCGACGTGCTGGCCTCGGGACGACCGCGCCGGTGCACCTTCGGCGGCGTGGACGACGGCTCGTTCGACGTCGGGCTCGTCTGCGGGGGTGCCCTCGACGTCTTCGTCGAGCCGTTGCCCGACCCGGGCACGGACCCCGTCGTCACCGAGCTCGTCGACCAGCTGCGCACCGGCGGGCGGGTGGCGCTCGTGACGGTGGTCGGTGGGCCACCCGGTGGTCCCGGTGCGCTCGGAGGCTGGCTGCTCGTCGTCCCCGGCCGCCCCTCGCCCGTGGGCACCCTGGGGGCGCCGGGGCTGGACCGTGCCGCCCAGCGCGTCGCCGAGGAGCAGCTCGCGGCGGGCACGTCGGCCGTCCGCGAGGTCGGGGCTGGCCACGAGGTCGGGGCTGGCCGCGAGGTCGGGGCACCGGGCGTCACCGTGTTCGTCCACGTGCTCGTCGAGCCGCCGCGCCTCGTCGTCGTCGGGGCCGGAGACGTCTCGGTCGCCCTGGTCGCGGTGGCGAAGGTCCTCGGCTACGCCGTCACCGTCTGCGATCCGCGTCCGGTCTTCGCCAGCGCCGCTCGCTTCCCTGCCGTCGACCACCTCGCGGTCGAGTGGCCGGACCGCCACCTCGCCCGGATCGGGGCGACGCTGGGTCCCCGTGACGCCGTGTGCGTGCTCGCCCACGACCCGAAGCTCGAGGTGCCCGCCGTCACAGCCGCCCTGCGCACCGGCGTCGGCTACGTCGGAGTGCTGGGCTCGCGTCGGACCGTCGCGGCCCGGCGGGCCCGCCTGCGCGACGCGGGCGTCGACGACGGCGCCCTCGACCGGGTGATGGAGCCGGTCGGCCTCGACATCGGGGCGCGCACACCGGCGGAGACGGCGGTCGCCATCGTCGCCGAGATGATCGCCGTGCGGTCGGGGCACCGGGGTGGCAGCTCCCTGCGCGACGGCACCGGGCCGATCCACGGTCGCGGCCGCGCGTGACCGGGGACGTGGCCGGTGTGCTCCTCGCCGCCGGTCCGGGACGACGGTTCGGGGCGCCCAAGGCGCTCGCCGAGGTGGGCGGCCGCTTGCTCGTGGAGCGCGGTGCCACGACCCTGCTCGAGGGCGGCTGTCGGCCTGTCGTCGTCGTCGTGGGGGCGGCGGCCGGCACGGTGCGACGGCGGTCCGGCCTCGCCGGGGCGAGGGTCGCCGTCAACGGCGCATGGCGGGAGGGTCTGGGGAGCTCGTTGCGCCTCGGGCTCGCCGAGGCAGAGGCAGCCGGTGCCGCAGCCGCGCTGGTGCTGCCTGTCGACCAGCCGGTGGTGACGCCCGCGCTCGTCACGAGGCTCATCGGCGCCTGGCGTACGGGCGCTCTTGTCGTCCGTGCCGCCTTCGACGGGCAAGGACGGACCCCGGCCGTGCTCGACCGGTCGCTGTGGCCGGCTGTGGCGCAGAGCGCCGTCGGCGACGTCGGCGCGCGAGGGCTCCTCGCCGCCCACCCCGAGCTCGTCACCCTGGTCGACTGCGACGACGTCGGGGCTGCCTGCGACGTCGACACCCCGGCCGACCTCGAGGCGATCCGGTGCCGCTACGGGGCCTGGCTCGCAGCCGCCCCGGGCGCCGTGGGAGGTGACGAGCCCGACCGGTGAGGGTCGCCGGGCCCGGAGCCGCCAGGCGGTCGCCGGCGCCCGGGGGCGCCCTTGTGCGCCGCCACGGCGACATTACAATGCCGTTACGGAATCGACCTGAGGGTGCTTCGGTCCGTCGGAGCCCGGCCCCTTGCGAGGTTCCTCCGAGGTGATGCCCGGCCGGTGCCCCCAGGGGCACCCGACGACCAGCGAGGAGAGACCCGGCCTATGCCACCCGAGGATCCCGAGGCAGCGACGGCGTCGTCGGCGCTGCCCTCCGTCGGTGCGGGACGCGTCGCCGGCATCGTTGCCGACGCCCGCCAACGGCTCTCCGTGCTGCTCGGCCTGCCCGACCGCCCGGCACCCCCCGTGCTCGGCCCGCTGCCCGCCGACGACCTGGCCCGGCCCGCCCCGCGCGGGCTCGTGTTGCGCCCCGCCCTCCTCGGCTTCGTCGCCCTCCTGGCGGTAGCCGTCGGCGCGTCGCTGCCGAGCTCGCCCTTCAAGCTCGAGATGCCGCACACGTGGTTCTTCGGCGTGCCGGCCCACGGTGGGGCCAGCCACTGGGGCGTGTACTTCTCCCTCGCCGCCGTCTACGGCGGTCTCCTCCTCCTGATGCGGGTGTGGTGGGGGATGACCCGCCTCTACGCCCGCTCCCCGGGGGTGCCGACCTCCCAGCTGTGGTGGGTCTTCCTCCTCTGGGCGCTCCCCATGTTGGTCATCGCCCCGCTGTTCAGCCGTGACATCTACTCGTACGCGGCCCAGGGCGAGATGGTCTCGCGGCACCTGAGCCCCTACCAGTACGGGCCGTTCGAGCTGGGCAACAACTCCTTCACGGCCCCCGTCGACCCCCTGTGGGGAAACGCCCCGGCTCCCTACGGCCCGCTGTTCCTCGAGATCGACGGGTTCTTCGCCCGCGTCACCGGCCATAACGAGCTCGCCACCGTCGTCCTGCTGCGCCTGCTCGCCTTCGGCGGGGTGGTCCTCATGGCCGCCTTCATCCCGCGGCTCGCCCGGCTCTACAACCGTGACGGAGCCGAGGTCTTCACGCTGGCCGTCTTGAACCCGGTCGTGATCCTCCACCTGATCGGCGGCGCCCACAACGACGCCCTCATGCTCGGGTTCCTCGTGGCCGGCATCACCCTGGCCAAGGAGGGCCGCCCCGTTCTGGGCCTGGTGCTGTGCGCGGTGGCCACGGCGGTCAAGGCGCCCGCCGCCGTGGGCGCGCTCTACGTGGGGTGGACCTGGCTCGGTCCCTACGTGCCCGTGCGCGACCGCATCAGACCGCTCGTCACGGCCGCGCTCATCGGCGGCGGCATCATGGGGTTCTTCTCGATGACGAGCGGTCTGGGCTGGGGGTGGATCGGCAGCCTGCTCAGCCCCGGGGTGGTCCGGTCGTGGATGGCGCCGACCACGGCGGTGGCCTACCTGGCGACGGACGTCGCCCACCTCGTCGGCTTCGGCGTGCACATGGGAACGGTGCTGTCGGTCTCCCGGTTCTTCGGCATGCTCGGCGGGGGCATCCTCTGCCTGTGGCTGCTCGGCAACAGCGACCGGATCGGCTCGCTCCGGGCCCTCGGCATGACCCTCCTCGTCATCGTCCTGCTCGGACCGGTCGACCAGCCCTGGTACCTGACGTGGGGGCTCGTGGCCCTCGCCCCGGTGGCCCGCGGACGGTTGCGTTCGGTGCTCATCGGCCTGTCGATGTTCTCGGCCTTCCTGTCACTGCCGGGGGCCGCGCAGCTCATCGGCAACCTCGTCCACGGCGACCCGCTGTCCATCGTGCTGACCCTCCTGTGGCTGCTCGTGGTCTTGACCGTGCCGCTCTCGACCCTCGACCGAACGTCGGCCCCGACCGGGAGGGTCGGCCGCTCGACGGGCGAGCTGTCAGGGGCGACGCTCAGCTGACCGTGACGTCGTCCCGGCCCGACCCGACCGGGCCCGGGGCAGCCGACGACGCCGCTACCGGCCAGGCGTCACGCGGCGTCCGGCGGCCGTCAGAGCATCCGCTGGAGCACGTGGACGTCGAGCCAGTGCCCGAACTTGCGCCCGATCTCGCGCTCGACGCCGGCCGGCTCGAACCCGCACGCCCGGTGGAGGCCGATGGATGCCTCGTTGTCCCCGGCGACCCGGGCGACCATCGTGTGGAATCCGTGGCTGGTCGCCAGCCGGACCAGCTCCTCGAGGATCGTCCGGCCGGCACCCTCGCCGCGGTGGGCGCGGTCGACGTAGACCGAGTCCTCGACCGTGGTGGCGTACGCGGGCCGGTGCCGGTAGGGGGAGAGCGAGCCGAAGCCGGCGACGACCCCCGCGCCGGTGACGGCCACGACCGCCGGGTGGACGCCGTCGTGGTTGGCGATCCACTCCTCCTGCTCCTCGAGGGAACGGGGCACGAGGTCGAAGGTGGCCGTCGAACCGACGACCTCGACGTTGTAGATGGCCCGGATCGCCTCGGCGTCCGCCGCGGTGGCCAGGCGGAGGTGCATGGAGCGATGGTAGCGACCTCCAGGCGCCGAACCGGTGGTGCCGGGGGCCTCGTCGCGGCGTCCCGGTCCAGTTGGGAGCCGCCGCCGGGCCCTCGCCGGCTACCCGGCTGTGCGTGGACGCGGCTATGATCTCCGATCGCTGCTCGGTCGAGCCGCGTCGCCCCCTTAGCTCAGTCGGCAGAGCACAGCCATGGTAAGGCTGGTGTCGTCGGTTCGATTCCGACAGGGGGCTCGCCCCTGGCGGCGTAGCTCAGTTGGTCAGAGCACACGGCTCATAATCGTGGGGTCGCCGGTTCGAGTCCGGCCGCCGCTACTAGGAGGTCCGCCCGGGCGTGCCCGGGCGAGGTGACGTCGGGCACGTGCCACCGCTGGCGCGGCCAGGACCGGTCCGCAAAGGCCGGAGGAGGAGCACCGGGCCGGCTGGTCGGCGCGGTGCCGGGAAGGAGCGACCGTGGCGAAGAACGAGAAGCGGGTCCAGGTCACCCTGGCCTGCGAGGTGTGCAAGCGGCGCAACTACATCACGACGAAGAACAAGCTGAACGACCGCGAGCGGATCGAGATGCGCAAGTACTGCCGGTGGGACCGCCAGCACACCCTCCACAAGGAGACGCGCTGACGGACGGGAGCGCCGGCCTCGGAGCCGGGGTCCGGCCAGGTGGCCCCGCCGCTGCGTCGGACGGTGCCCGGAAGCGGTGGTAGCCTCGCGCTCCGCCCACGTGGCGGGGTACGCGAAGGCGTCCGTCCGCCGAGGGCAGTAGCTCAACTGGTAGAGCACCGGTCTCCAAAACCGGCGGTTGGGGGTTCGAGTCCCTCCTGCCCTGCTCACCGTCGGGAGGCCGGAGGCGCCGGCGTGCCGTCCGCGAGGCGACGCGCTGCCGCCCTGCGCCGTCTGGCGCGACGGCACCGGCAGTGGCACCGCGGCGTGGCGCGCGGTGGCGGGCAGGGGTGACGGCAGGGACGGCAGAACGACAGAAGGCACGACGTGAACCGAGAGACCAAGCGCATGCTGCAGCGCCAGGGGCACGACGTCGAGGGGACGGCGCCCCCCCGGCGGGCGGCCCAGCCCCCCCGGCGCCCGCCCCGTCGCGAGCCCTTCCGCGTGGGCCAGTTCGCGCGCGAGGTACGATCGGAGCTGCGCCAGGTGGCGTGGCCGAACCGGGCCGAGGTGGTCAACTACACGACGGTCACCTTCGCCACGCTGGTCGCCCTCATCATCTTGATCTTCCTCCTCAACTTCGCCTTCTCGAAGGGCGTCTTCTGGCTGTTCACGACGTGATCGGTGTGACTGTGACCCCAAGCGAATCCGAGAGGCCATCGAGCGACACGCCACTGGGCGACGTGATCCCCGGCACCGACGCGCGAGCCGGAACGCCGGCCGTCGTCGACGGCGAGCCGGCCGCGCCTGGTGGCGCCGCGCCTGACCGTGACGACCCCGACGCGCTGGTCGTCGTGGACGCCTCCGGCGGAGGCGCCGTGCTCGACGCCGGCACCGACGCCGACACCGACGCCGACACCGACGAAGAGCTCGGTGACGAGGAGGACGGCGAGGACGGCGAGGAGCGTCCGGCAGCGGTCAGCCCCTACGACAAGCCGGGCCGGTGGTACGTGGTGCACACCTACGCCGGCTACGAGAACAAGGTGAAGTCCAACCTCTACAGCCGATCGGCGTCGATGAACATGGAGGACCGGATCTACGAGGTCGAGATCCCCATGGAGGACGTCGTCGAGTTCAAGAACGGCAAGAAGGTCGTCGTCCAGAAGAAGGTCTTCCCCGGTTACCTCCTCTGCCGCTGCGAGCTGGACGACGACAGCTGGTCGGTCATCCGCAACACGCCCGGGGTCACCGGCTTCGTCGGCCCGGGCACCAAGCCGACTCCACTGTCCCGCCGCGAGGTCGAGTCGATCCTGCAGGTCAAGGTCGAGGGTGCCGAGGCCCCGACCAAGCGCACCCGGCCGCGCCTTGAGCACGAGGTCGGCGAGACGGTCCGGGTGAAGGAAGGTCCCTTCGCCGACTTCTCCGGCCAGATCGCGGAGATCAACGAAGACCAGCTCAAGCTCAAGGTCCTGGTGAACATCTTCGGGCGCGAGACCCCGGTCGAGCTCGAGTTCAGCCAGGTGGCAAAGTTGTAGACCGGGTCCCCCCGGTCCCGGTCACGACGACCCCGATCACGACGAGGAGCACCTCCGATGGCCCCGAAGAAGCGCGTGCTTGCGATGGTGAAGATCCAGCTCCCGGCAGGGGGCGCGACACCCGCGCCTCCCGTGGGCACCGCGCTCGGCCCCCACGGGGTCCAGACCATGGAGTTCTGCAAGCAGTACAACGCGGCCACGGAGTCCCAGCGGGGCTCTGTCGTCCCCGTCGAGATCACCATCTACGAGGACCGGACGTTCACCTTCGTCCTGAAGACGCCCCCGACCCCCGTGCTGCTCCGTCAGGCGGCCGGGCTCGACAAGGGAGCGGCGACGGCCGGCCGCACGCAGGTGGCCACGGTCACCGATGCCCAGGTGGCGGAGATCGCCGCCGTCAAGCTGCCCGACCTGAACACGACCGACCTCGAGGCGGCCAAGCGCCAGGTGGCCGGCACCGCCCGCTCGATGGGGATCGCCGTCGCCGGTTGAGGCGGCCCCCGTTCCCCACGCACACCGACACGGAGAGACGCTCATGTCCAGGGGTAAGAAGTACCGCTCGAGCTCGGCACAGTTCGACCGGCAGCACCACTACACGCCCATCGAGGCGATCGAGCTCGTCCAGGCGACCGCCAAGGCCTCCTTCGACGAGACCATCGAGCTGGCCGTCCGGCTCGGCGTCGACCCCCGCAAGGCCGACCAGATCGTCCGCGGCACGCTCTCGCTGCCGGCCGGGACCGGCAAGACCGCCCGCGTGGCCGTCTTCGCCGCCGGCGAGAAGGCTGCCGAGGCACGGGCCGCCGGCGCCGACGTGGTGGGTGCGGACGACCTCGTGGCCCGGGTGGCCAACGAGGGCTTCCTCGACTTCGACGTCGCCATCGCCACCCCGGACATGATGGGGCAGGTCGGGACGCTCGGCCGGATCCTCGGACCCCGGGGGCTCATGCCCAACCCGAAGACGGGCACGGTCACCGAGGACGTGGGCCGGACGGTCACCGAGTTCAAGGGCGGCCGGGTCGAGTACCGCACGGACAAGGTGGGCAACATCCACCTGGGGATCGGCAAGGCCTCGTTCGACCGGGCCCAGCTGCTGGCCAACTTCCGGGCGGTGATGGACGAGCTCCACCGCGCCAAGCCCGCCTCGGCCAAGGGGCGCTACGTTCGGGCCGTCACCGTGTCGTCGACCATGGGCCCCGGGGTCCACGTCGACCCGGCGACCGCCCGCCTGTCGGCCGAGGAGGACGTGACCGTCGGCGCCTGAGCCGCACCGGAGCCGCTCCGTCCATCGGGGCGACGGCCGTCTTGTCCGCCGTGCGCTAGCATCACCGCCGACATTCGAAGATCGAACTGCCGTAGACCTCCGGTGCGCCGCTCCGAGCGGCGCCGAAGGGACCGACTGGTCCGCCTGACGAGGCGTCGTTCGCAAGGGCCCCGGCGAGGGGCCCCGCGTCCGTCCCCCGTCGGCCGTCTGCGGCCCGTTGGCCGGGCCCCGTGCCCGGCGGAGGGACCATGGACAATCCGAGGGCCGAGAAGGTCGCCGTCGTCGACGAGGTGCGCGAGCGCCTTGCCGCCGCCGACGGAGCCGTGCTCACCGAGTACCGGGGCCTGACCGTCGCCGAGCTGGCCCGGCTTCGCCAGGCGTTGGCCGCCGCCGGTGGCGACTACAAGGTCTACAAGAACACCCTCGTGCGCCTGGCCGTCGCCGGTGGGCCACAGGAGGGCCTGTCCGACCTGCTGACCGGTCCGACCGCCATCGCCTTCGTGCGCGGCGACGTGAGCGCGGTCGCCAAGGCGCTGCGGGACTTCGCCCGGGCCAATCCCAGCCTCGTCGTGAAGGGCGGGATGGTCGGCACCGGCACCCTGTCGGCTCAGGATGTGACCGCCCTCGCCGACCTCCCTTCCCGCGACGTCCTGCTGGCCCAGCTGGCCGGCGCCCTGGCCGCGCCGCTCCGCCAGCTGGCCGGCCTCTTCGAGGCCCTGCCCCGCAACCTCGCCTACGGGCTGTCGGCCCTCGTCGAGCAGCGAGGCGGCACACCCGCCGACGAGGCACCCGCCGACGAGGCACCGGCCGACGAGGCACCCGCCGACTGAACAGGCCGCACCGACTGACCGGCTCACCGACGTATCGACCGTCTTCCACCCGGCTCGGACCTCCGGGCCAGAACCACGAAGGAGCAACACCATGGCAGGCAGCCTGACCAAAGACCAGATCCTCGACGGCATCGCCGAGCTGTCGGTGCTCGAGCTGAGCGAGCTGCTCACCGCGTTCGAGGAGCGTTTCGGCGTGACCGCTGCCGCGCCGGTGGCAGTCGCCGCGGTCCCGGCCGCCGGGGCGGGAGGTGGCGGCGAGGCGGCCGCGGAGGAGGAGCAGAGCGAGTTCGACGTCATCCTGGCCTCCGCCGGAGACAAGAAGATCCAGGTCATCAAGGAGGTCCGGTCGCTCACCAGCCTGGGGCTCAAGGAGGCCAAGGACCTTGTCGACGGTGCTCCGAAGCCGGTGCTCGAGAAGGTCTCCAAGGACGACGCCGAGAAGGCGAAGGCGCAGCTCGAGGGCGCCGGCGCCACCGTCGAGCTCAAGTAGCCGGGCCCGGCGGCCACCAGCCCGGGGCCGTGACCCCGGGCTGGTGGCGCGCTCCGGCGCGCCACGGGGTTGTCGAGCAGGAGGTGCCCGGGTAAGCTATCCGGTTGCCGTGGTCCACTCCCTCGTCTCGTCCGGATCTCCAGGTCTGTTGACGCGCGCCCGCGCACGAACCGGGGCACCCCGACAGAGCGACCCGGACCCACGGCGGCACCCCCCAGCCGGCCTTGCGCCACCCGGCACGACCTAGCCGATCCCCGGCGAGTGCGCGCACCCCGCCCGTCACCGCTCCCCGCAGTCTCGCAGTCCCCGACGTCACCCCGTCCACCCCGCAATCGGGAGGAGTAGGCCGTTGCCTGCACGGTCCAACAGTCCGGAACGCTACTCGTTCGCCAACATCGACGAGGCCCTGCCCCTGCCGGACCTCATCGCCATCCAGCGCGACTCGTTCCAGTGGTTCCTCGACAAGGGGCTGGCCGAGGCGTTCAGCGACATCAGCCCGATCGAGGACTTCACCGGGCAGCTGAGCCTCGAGCTCGAGTTCGACCCCGCCGACCCCGACCTGCGCCCGCCACCGAAGTTCTCGGTGGACGAGTGCAAGGAGAAGGACATGACCTACGCCGCGCCCGTCTTCGTGCGGGCCCGGTTCATGAACGCGGCGACGGGCGAGATCAAGGAGCAGACGGTCTTCATGGGGGACTTCCCGGTGATGACCGACAAGGGCACCTTCATCGTCAACGGCACCGAACGAGTGGTGGTGAGCCAGCTCGTGCGGTCCCCGGGGGTCATCTTCCAGCCCGGGCGCGACGCCAAGACGATCTTCACCGGGACCATCCACCCCTACCGCGGTGAGTGGATCGAGTTCGATGTCGAGGCCAAGCCTTCCAAGGACGTCACCGCCGGTGCCCGCGTGGCCCGCAAGCGCCGTCTGTCGCTCTTCGTCCTGCTGCGGGCCCTCGGCTACGAGGACCCTGCCTTCCTCGACCGGTTCGTGCGCCACTTCGACTTCCTCGAGGGGCAGTGGGAGAAGGAGCAGAGCCTGGCGCCCACCCGCGAGGAGGCCCTCCTCGAGATCTACAAGCGGGCAAGGCCCGGGGAGCCCCTCTCGGGCGAGGCGGCCCGGCAGTACTTCGAGAACGCCTTCTTCAACCCCAAGCGCTACGACCTCACCCGGGTCGGGCGCTACAAGCTCAACCGCAAGCTCGGGCCCGAGCTGGACCGCATCGAAGACCTCTTCCAGATCTCCCTCGACCGCCCCGAGCCCAACCAGGGCGTGCTCAGCCCGTCGGAGATCCTGGCGACGGCCACCTACATGCTCCACCTCGCCCTCCACATGGCAGACGGCGAGTCGGGCTACCGCATCGACGACCAGGACCACTTCGCCAACCGCCGCATCCGCTCGGTGGGCGAGCTCATCCAGAACCAGGTCCGCGTCGGCCTTTCGCGCATGGAGCGGGTCGTCCGCGAGCGGATGACCACCCAGGACGTCGAGGCCATCACCCCGCAGACCCTGATCAACATCCGGCCCGTGGTCGCCGCCGTCAAGGAGTTCTTCGGCACCAGCCAGCTGAGCCAGTTCATGGACCAGAACAACCCGTTGTCGGGGTTGGCCCACAAGCGGCGCCTGTCGGCCCTCGGCCCCGGTGGCCTCTCGCGCGAGCGGGCGGGCTTCGAGGTCCGCGACGTGCACACCTCCCACTACGGGCGCATGTGCCCCATCGAGACGCCCGAAGGCCCGAACATCGGCCTGATCGGCTCGCTCGCCACCTACGCCCGGGTCAACGAGTACGGCTTCATCGAGACCCCCTACCGCAAGGTCGTCGACGGCCGGGTCACCGACGAGATCGTCTACCTCGCCGCCGACGAGGAGGAGGAGCACGTCATCGCCCAGGCCTCGGCCGCGCTCGACGAGCGCGGGAGCTTCTCCGAGGAGAAGGTGCTGGTGCGCCGCGGGCCCCAGGGCACCGGCGTCCGGGTGGGCGTCGCCTCGACCTCGTACGGCACGACCTCGGAGATCGACTTCGTGCCGCCCGCCGAGGTCGACCTGATGGACGTCTCGCCCAAGCAGATCGTCTCGGTGTCCACCGCCCTCATCCCCTTCGTGGAGCACGACGACGCCAACCGGGCCCTGATGGGCGCCAACATGCAGAAGCAGGCGGTCCCGCTCGTCGTTCCCGAGGCGCCCTACATCGGCACCGGCGTCGAGGCCCGTGCCGCCCAGGACGCCGGCGACGTCGTCGTCGCCGAGGCCGACGGGACGGTGGCCGACGTGACCGGCGAGCAGATCGTCGTCGAGTACAAGGCGGGGGCAAAGGACCGCCTGGGCCACGAGCTCGGGCGCAAGACCTACCGCCTCGCCAAGTTCCGGCGCTCGAACCAGAACACGTGCATCAACCAGAAGGCCCTCGTCGACGTCGGCCAGCGGATCTCCCGCGGCGACGTCCTGGCGGACGGCCCGGCCACCCACAACGGCGAGCTGGCCCTCGGCAAGAACCTCCTCGTGGCCTTCATGCCGTGGGAGGGCTACAACTACGAGGACGCCATCATCCTCTCCGAGCGGCTCGTGAAGGACGACGTCCTCACCTCGATCCACATCGAGGAGCACGAGGTCGACGCCCGCGACACGAAGCTGGGCGCGGAAGAGATCACCCGCGACATCCCGAACCTCTCCGAGGAGATCCTCGCCGACCTCGACGAGCGCGGCATCATCCGCATCGGCGCCGAGGTCGGCCCCGGCGACGTGCTGGTGGGCAAGGTGACCCCGAAGGGCGAGACGGAGCAGACGCCCGAGGAGCGCCTGCTCCGGGCCATCTTCGGCGAGAAGGCCCGCGAGGTGCGCGACACCTCGCTCAAGGTCCCCCACGGCGAGGAGGGCACGGTCATCGACGTGCGGGTGTTCTCCCGCGAGGACTCCCACGAGCTGCCCCCCGGGGTCAACCAGCTCGTGCGGGTCTATGTCGCCCAGAAGCGCAAGATCTCCGAGGGCGACAAGCTGGCCGGGCGCCACGGCAACAAGGGCGTCATCTCGAAGATCCTCCCCGTCGAGGACATGCCGTTCCTGGCCGACGGCTCGCCGGTCGACATCATCCTGAACCCGCTGGGCGTCCCCAGTCGGATGAACGTCGGACAGGTCTTGGAGTCCCACCTCGGCTATGCCGCCCGGTGGGGCTGGAAGGACGCGGGCAGCGTTGCCAGCCCGCCGGTGCGCGGCACCGAGACGAAGACCCGGCCGCGCACCGATCCGGCCGTGTGGGTGTCGACTCCGGTGTTCGACGGCGCCCACTGGGACGAGGAGGCCGACGCCGGCCGCCACCCGACCATCCAGCACATCTTCCGCACCCTCAACCCCGACGGTGCGGACGGCGACGTGCAGGTGTCCGAGGACGGCAAGGCTCAGCTGTACAACGGGCGCACCGGCGAGCCCTACGACAACCCCATCTCGGTGGGCTACATGTACATCCTGAAGCTCCACCACCTGGTCGACGACAAGATCCACGCCCGCTCGACCGGCCCGTACTCGATGATCACGCAGCAGCCACTGGGCGGCAAGGCGCAATTCGGCGGCCAGCGCTTCGGCGAGATGGAGGTGTGGGCGCTCGAGGCCTTCGGGGCGGCGTACGCGCTCCAGGAGCTGCTCACCATCAAGTCGGACGACGTGCTCGGCCGGGTGAAGGTCTACGAGGCGATCGTGAAGGGCGAGAACATCCCCGAGCCGGGGATCCCCGAGAGCTTCAAGGTGCTGATCAAGGAGATGCAGTCGCTCTGTCTCGACGTCGAGGTGCTGGCGCCTGGCGGCGAAGAGATCGAGATGCGTGAGCTCGACGAGGACGTCTTCCGGGCGGCCGAGGAGCTGGGCATCGACATCAGCCGGCCCGAGCGCGGGTCCGACGAAGAAGACGAGCGGCGCGCCGCGGAAAGAGGGTTCTGATGCTGGACGTGAACAACTTCGACCAGCTGCGCATCGGGCTGGCCACCGCCGAGTCGATCCGGGGGTGGTCGAACGGTGAGGTGAAGAAGCCCGAGACGATCAACTACCGCACCCTGCGCCCCGAGAAGGACGGGCTCTTCTGCGAGAAGATCTTCGGCCCCACCAAGGACTGGGAGTGCTACTGCGGCAAGTACAAGCGCGTCCGGTTCCGGGGCATCATCTGCGAGCGCTGCGGTGTCGAGGTCACCCGTTCGAAGGTCCGCCGCGAGCGCATGGGCCACATCGAGCTGGCCGCGCCGGTGGTCCACATCTGGTACCTGCGGGGCACCCGGAGCTGGCTCGCCTACCTCCTCATGGGCACCGAGGCCCGCGAGGAGCTGAAGGCCAAGCAGCTCGAGAAGGTCATCTACTTCGCCGCCAACCTCGTCACCTGGGTCGACGAGGACAAGCGCCACGAGGACCTGCCGACCCTCGAGGCCGAGCTCCGCGACGAGATCGCCGACATCGAGCGCCAGCGCGACCTCGACCTCGACCGGCGCTTCAAGGAGCTCGAGGCCGAGCTCGCCGAGCTCGAGGCGGGCGGTGCCAAGGACGCCGAGGTGAAGGCCCGCCAGCGCGCCGCGGAGAAGGAGATCGCCAGCGCCCGCGAGCGCTACACCAGCGAGGTCGAGCTCGCCCAGCGGGCGTTCGACGAGTTCAAGAGCCTCCACTCGCGCAAGATCATCGAGGACGAGCTCCTCTGGCGCGAGCTGCGTGTCCGCTACGAGGACTACTTCGAGGGCGGCATGGGGGCCGAGGCCATCCAGCAGCTCATCGAGCGCATCGACCTCGACGCCGAGGAGACCAAGCTCCGCGAGATGATCGAGGCCGCCGACGGGCGCAAGCCCCTCTCGGCCCAGCGGCGCCAGAAGGTCATCAAGCGCCTGAAGATCGTCTCGGCGTTCAACCGCCGCGACGACAACGGGCGGCGGGTCAACGACCCCCGGGCCATGATCCTCGAGGCGGTCCCGGTCATCCCGCCCGACCTGCGGCCGATGGTCCAGCTCGACGGTGGCCGGTTCGCCACCTCGGACCTGAACGACCTCTACCGGCGGGTGATCAACCGGAACAACCGGCTGAAGCGCCTGCTCGACCTCGGCGCGCCCGAGATCATCATCAACAACGAGAAGCGCATGCTGCAGGAGGCCGTCGACGCCCTCTTCGACAACGGCCGTCGCGGCCGGCCCGTGACGGGCCCCGGCAACCGCCCCCTGAAGAGCCTCTCGGACATGCTGAAGGGGAAGCAGGGACGGTTCCGCCAGAACCTCCTCGGCAAGCGCGTCGACTACTCGGGCCGCTCGGTCATCGTCATCGGCCCGACCCTCCAGCTCCACCAGTGCGGCCTGCCCAAGCTGATGGCCCTCGAGCTCTTCAAGCCCTTCGTCATGAAGCGCCTGGTGGACACCGAGCTCGCCCAGAACATCAAGTCGGCCAAGCGCATGGTCGAGCGGCGCCGTCCCCAGGTGTGGGACGTGCTCGAAGGGGTCATCAAGGAGCACCCGGTGCTCCTCAACCGGGCCCCCACGCTCCACCGCCTGGGCATCCAGGCCTTCGAGCCCATCCTCGTCGAAGGCAAGGCCATCCAGGTGCACCCGCTCGTGTGCACGGCGTTCAACGCCGACTTCGACGGCGACCAGATGGCCGTCCACCTGCCGCTGTCGGCCGAGGCCCAGGCCGAGGCCCGGGTGCTCATGCTGTCGGCCAACAACATCCTCTCCCCGGCCACCGGCCGGCCGATCACCGTGCCCACCCAGGACATGGTGTTCGGGGCGTACTACCTGACCCTGGTGGTCGACGGTGCCACGGGCGAGGGGCGGTCGTTCCGTCACGCCTACGAGGTCGAGGCGGCGTTCGACGCCGGTGACGTCGACCTCCACGCCAAGATCACCCTGCGCCCCGTGCCCGACAGCCCGCTCGGGCGCTCGGTCGCCGCGGCCGGCACCGACGGTGACGGCGACGGGCGTCTCGAAGTCGAGACCACACCGGGCCGGGTGCTCTTCAACGGCGCCCTCCCCGACGGGTACCGCTTCGTCAACGACGTCGTGGGCAAGCGGAACACGTCGATCGGCTCGATCGTCGAGGAGATCGCCGCCGCCTACCCCAAGCACGTGGTGGCCGACAGCCTCGACCGGATCAAGGCGCTCGGCTTTCGCTACGCCGCCCAGTCCGGCCTCACCATCTCCATCAACGACGTGCGCACGCCGCCGGAGAAGCAGTCGATCCTCGACCGCTACGAGAAGGAGGCCGACAAGGCCGAGGCCCAGTTCAAGCGGGGCATCATCACCGACGACGAGCGCCGCCAGAAGGAGATCGAGATCTGGACATCGGCGAACTCCGAGGTCGGGCGGGCCATGGAGCAGTCGCTCTCCACGATCGCCTTCAACCCGCTCGACATGATGGTCGACTCGGGCGCCCGGGGTAACTCGCAGCAGATCCGCCAGATCGCCGGCATGAAGGGCCTCGTGTCGAACCCCCGGGGCGAGATGATCCCCCGACCGATCAAGTCGTCGTTCCGCGAGGGCCTTTCCGTCCTCGAGTACTTCATCTCGACCCACGGCGCCCGCAAGGGGCTGGCCGACACCGCCCTGCGGACGGCGGACTCGGGCTACCTCACCCGTCGCCTCGTCGACGTGGCCCAGGAGCTCATCGTCCGCGAGGAGGACTGCGGCTCGACCCGGGGCATCTGGATCGAAGGTGTCGTCCCCGACGAGGCGGGTCGCCGGTCGTACCTCGAGACACGGGCCTACGGACGGCTCCTCGCCGAGCCGGTGGCCCTCTCGGACGGGTCGACGATCGACGCCGGCACGGTCCTGACCGACGAGGTGGTCGCCACCCTGCGCGACGACCCGGCGGTCGAGCGGGTCCGAGCCCGCTCGGTCCTCACCTGTGAGGCCGAGCACGGCGTGTGCGCGGCCTGCTACGGCCAGTCCCTGGCCACCGGCAAGATGATCGAGCTGGGCGAGGCGGTCGGCGTGATCGCCGCCCAGTCGATCGGCGAGCCGGGCACGCAGCTCACCATGCGGACGTTCCACACCGGTGGCATCGTGGGCGAGGACATCACCCACGGCCTGCCCCGGGTGGTCGAGCTCTTCGAGGCGCGCACCCCGAAGGGCGCTGCCGTGCTCGCCCGGCACTCGGGCGTCGTCCGGGTCGAGGAGGAGGAGGTGGGCCGGCGGATCACCGTCGTCGCCGACGACGGCGCCGAGGAGTCGGTGGTCGTCCCCCAGCGTGCCCACCTCGAGGTGGGCGACGGCCAGGAGGTCTCAGCTGGCGACGCGCTGGTCGAGGGCCCGAAGGACCCGAAGGAGCTCCTCGACGTCAAGGGCATCCGCGAGACGCAGCAGTACCTCGTCGAGGAGGTCCAGAAGGTCTACCGCGACCAGGGCGTGTCCATCCACGACAAGCACATCGAGCTCATCGTCCGCCAGATGCTGCGCCGTGTGCTGGTGGCCGAGCCCGGGGACGCCCCCTTCCTCCCCGGGGAGCGGGTCGACAGCCGCACGTACGCGGAGGTCAACCGGACGCTCGTCCAGGACGGCAAGCGGCCCGCCGAGGGCCGCCCCGAGCTGATGGGCATCACCAAGGCCTCGCTCGCCACCGACAGCTGGCTGTCGGCGGCGTCGTTCCAGGAGACCACCCGGGTGCTGACCGAGGCCGCCATCGAGGGCAAGTCGGACCAGCTCTTCGGGCTGAAGGAGAACATCATCATCGGCAAGCTCATCCCGGCCGGCTCCGGCATGGACCGCTACCGGAACATCCGGCTCGAGATGCCCGGCGCCGAGGCGATGCCGTTCTGGGCCCTCGGGGGCGAGGGCGACACCGGGACGGAAGACCTGGCCGCGTGGTTGCGCGACACGGGCACCGACAGCTCGGCCGAGCCGTACGCCTCGGACATCGACGCCAGCTGGCTGGGGGCGGTCCCCGCTCCGGCGGTCGACGAGGGTGCCGACGGTGACGTCACGCCGAGGGAGGGTCCGGGCTCGCTCGAGGCCGGTGCCTGACCTCGGGCCCGCCGGGCCCTCCGCTTGCCTGCCGGCCACCCGGTGCCGTAGCATTGCCCGTCCGTGCGCCGGTGCGGGCTGGACGACCGACCCGTCGGCGCGCCGCCGGAGGCGGCCGGTCGGGGCCGGCGCCGACCCCATCCGCAGTTCTCCGCCGTCGACATCCCAGAGGTAGCGCGTGCCCACGATCTCCCAGCTCGTCCGCAAGGGTCGGGCCACCAAGCCGACCAAGACGAAGACCCCGGCGCTGCGGGGCGCGCCCCAGCGGCGGGGGGTGTGCACGCGCGTCTACACCCACACCCCGAAGAAGCCGAACTCGGCGCTGCGCAAGGTGGCCCGGGTCCGCCTGACGAGCGGCCTCGAGGTCACGGCGTACATCCCCGGCGAGGGGCACAACCTGCAGGAGCACTCGATCGTGCTCGTGCGGGGCGGCCGGGTGAAGGACCTCCCGGGGGTCCGCTACAAGGTCATCCGCGGCACGCTGGACGCTTCGGGCGTGCGCGACCGCAACCAAGCCCGCAGCCGCTACGGCGCGAAGAAGGAGTCCTGAGGTGCCCCGGAACGGACCCGCTCCCCGACGGGAGCTGATGCCCGACCCCGTCTACCACTCGGTGCTGGTGACCCAGGTCGTCAACAAGGTGCTGAGCCGAGGCAAGCGGACCCTCGCCGAACGGATCGTGTACCAGGCCCTCGCCGACGTCGGCGAGAAGAGCGGCAACGACCCGGTCGCCGTGCTGAAGAAGGCGGTCGAGAACACGCGGCCCGAGCTCGAGGTGCGGAGCCGCCGGGTCGGCGGCGCCACCTACCAGGTGCCCGTCGACGTCCGGCCCCGCCGGGCGACCACCTTGTCGATCCGGTGGCTGGTCGGCTTCGCCCAGCAGCGCCGCGAGAAGACGATGGCCGAGCGGCTCTCCGGCGAGATCCGCGACGCCGCCAACGGCATCGGTGCCGCCGTCAAGCGGCGCGAGGACCTGCACAAGATGGCCGAATCGAACAAGGCCTTCGCCCACTACCGTTGGTGAGAGGGACCGGAGCGGCGACCGTTCGCCGCAGCCCGTCGGCCCCGCCGGTCGGCCCCGACCGCCGCAGCCCGTCGGCTCCGCCCGTCGGCGGGGCCCCGGCGACCGCCCCCGCCTCCCCACTCCGAGCACGACCCGAAGGCTGACCCACCATGGCTGACACCCCCACCCGATCGCATCCCCTGGCGAAGACCCGCAACATCGGGATCATGGCCCACATCGACGCGGGCAAGACCACC
>JAJZJT010000292.1 GCA_021809995.1 Actinomycetes bacterium | reverse complement strand
CTGCGCATCTTCCGCATCCTGATCGTGGTGGGTGGGACCACGTCATACCCGCCAGCCGTCACCGGGGACCACGACCTCGAGTCCCCGCCATGTGACGGGACGCCATCGATCCGAGCGTCGCCGTTCGGGTCCGCCGGCAGGGCTCCAGGGGTCGACGAGGCGCACGCCGAGATCCCTGAAATGCCGGATGGCACGGGTGGCGACAGGTGCTTTCCGCGCCAGCGCGATCCCCGCTATCCGGACGTAGCGCAGCACGACCGACCTGCCGGCCCGCTGGGTTCGAGCGACAACTTCCCCCGCCGCATCTGCTGCGGCGACGTCGAAGGCGAGGACTCGTCGGTCGAGGTCCTCGTCGTGGAGCCGCTCGAAGGCGGCTTCGGGATGCCGACGTCAACGCGACGGCGTCAGGAGCTCCAGACCCGTTCGGACCTCGAGCACCGTCACCGACGTCGTCCCGATCGACGCCGCCGGCTGGGCGTCGAGCCAGTCGACCACGACCGCCTCGGGCTCGGTCCGCATCAGCGCCGACAGCACGTTGGTGTCGAGCAGGATCATGGACAGCGAGGTCCCCCCGTGCACCGGGTGGCCACGAAACTCGGCGACGTCGTGTTCAACTCCGTCGTCGCGGAACCGAGACGCGATCTTCGACCCGAGCCGGACCGGCCCGGGCGGTGCCGCCCGCACGGCGTCGCGCAGGATCTCTCGGACTTCTTGTCCCGTGGAGCGCCGATGGGCTCGGGCCCTTCGTTGGAGCGCGCCCTTCACGTCCTCGGCGAGTTGGCGGACCAACAGCTGTGCGATGTAGTTATGCTATGATGATATTATCATATCGTCAGTAGCGGTGGGGACGGAGGGAGTCGAACCCTCACTCGGGGCGGTTTAAGCGCCCTGCCTCTGCCGATTGGGCTACGTCCCCCTGCGCCTGTCAACGAATGTCCACCGTACCGGCCGACCGCAACGAGCCCCAAGGGCAGCAGCCGGCGCGGCGCTCACTCCGGCGCGGTGCCGCCGAGGGCCTCGGCGAGGGCGGCGAGCTCCTCGTGCCGAGGTGAGTCGACCGGGCGCCACAGGGACCCGGGGTCGTCTGGCCAGGGACCGAGCACCATCGTGGGGTGCCCTGTCGGCGACCAGTGCGGCCACGCCGGCCCGCCCGCGTCGGGGACGCCGCCGCGTGCGAAGGTCCCCCAGGCCCGCCGCATCGCCGCCGAGAGCTCGAGCGCGTCGTCCCCGCCTCCCGTGAAGACTTGGACGGCCGGGTTGGCGACGGTGCCGAAGACGAACGGGATCTCGAGGGCGTGGCACGCGCCGAGCGTCCCTCCGAAGAGCGGCGACGCCCAGGTGAAGTAGTACGCGAACGTGCCCGTGCCACGATCGGCCGCTTCGGCGTGAGCGTCGGCCAGTCGCACCGACGGGAGGCGGAACACGACGTCGGTGGCCAGCGCGACCCACACATCGAGCGGAAAGGCCGGCTCCCCTCGCCGTTCCCGGGCCTGCCGGTACGCCGCGACGGTCGCCACGGCCGCCTCGTCGCTGCCGAGCACGGCCGTCGCCCACCGCAGGACGCCGGCATCGTCGATCGCCTGCAGCGTGGCGTTCCCCACGGCGAAGAACGCCGACTCGTCGCGGTTGGTGCCGACGAGCAGCGGGACGCCGGCTGCCGACCCCGCCGCCACGGCTGCCTCGGGGCTCTCGCCGAGGAGCCCGCCGTCGACGACGGGGAGCAGAGCGAGCGGGATGCCCTCGCCGGGGCGCAGCCCGTTGCCCACCTCGGTCGTGGCGGCGACGAGCAGGTCGGCGGGTGCATCCAGGAGCGCGTCGCGCTCGGCTCGCAGACCGGCCGCTGCGACCACTCGCTGGGCCCGCTCGGTGGCGGTCGACGCGTCGTGGACATAGGGCGGGCCGCTCTGGACCACCGCCCGGTGGAAGAGGCCCCGGGCCTCGGGCACGGCGAGCAGCGCAGAGACGCTCATGCCGCCGGCGGACTCGCCGAAGACCGTCACATTGCCCGGGTCCCCCCCGAAGCCTACGACGTTGTCACGGACCCACGCGAGGACGGCGACCTGGTCGGCGAGACCCCAGTTCCCCCATCCCCGCCACGCAGGGCCACCGCGCCACGGCTCGTCGGCCACGTCGTCGGCGAGCGCGGGGTGGGCCAGGAACCCGAGCGCGCCCAACCGGTAGTTGCAGGTGACGACGACGACATCGGCGTCGCGGGCGAGCAGCCCACTCCGGTAGAGCGCACCCGCTCCCGACCCTGAGGTGAAGCCTCCACCGTGGACCCAGACGAGGACCGGACGCCGGGCGCCATCCAGCGCCGGCGTCCACACGTTGAGGGTGAGGCAGTCCTCGGCTCGCTCGTCGGGCTCGCCGGTCATGGACAGGCCGCCCACCGGCGGAGGCTGAGGCGCGACAGGCCCGAAGGCATCGCACCGACGCGTTCCGGCCCAGGACGCCGGGACGACCGGAGGCCGGAACCGCCGCCGACCCGTCGGCGCTGCGGCGTACGGGATGCCCGAGAAGGTCCAGACCCCCGACCGCCGCACACCGGCGACACGTCCGGCGTCGGTCTCGACGATGCCGTCCACGCGCTTCCCCCTTCCCTCGGCCCCTGTGCCCTTCGGCGTGGTCCATCTCCACGCCCTGAGCGGGACGGGAAGCCGATGCCGTCCGGCCCCGTGCGCCCCGGCCGACGGCACGCTACCGCCACAGCCAGCCGGCGGCCCGGCGGAGCGACCCCCCTCCCATCGACCCTTGGCTCTGCTCAAGGGCGTGGCTAGGGTGGACGATGTGGCTGGGGTGAGTGTCGGACAGTCGGTCGCGCCGCGTACGTCCGCCCGCCCGACGGGCCAGCGCCGGCTGTGGGTGGCGCTCGCCGGATCGCTCCTCACCTTTGTCGGCATCGTGGCCGTGCCGGGTGGCGGGACCGCCGGGGCGTCTCCGTTGACCGGCACCCCGTCGCAGCAGCAGATCAACGCCACCGAGGGCCAGGTCGCGGCCCTCGAGGCGACGATCACCCACGAGCAGGGCGTGATCGACCGGACCGACGAGCGGTACAACCAGGCGCAGGTGGCGCTCGGCAGGACCACCGCCGGCCTACAGGCCACCGGCTCACGGCTGGCCGCCCTCGACGCCCAGCTGGCCGCTGATCGAAGCCGGCTGCGCGCCGACGCCCTCGTCGCCTACATGACGGGTTCGTCGGCGTACGAGCTCGCCTCCTACTTCGCCACACCGACCGGCGCCGACGAGGTCCGCGCCACCTACGAGTCCGTCCTCGCCGACGACATCACGCAGGCTGCCGACGCAGTGGCCAACGGCGAGCGCCAGGTGCGGGCGGCCCACGCGACCCTCCTCGCCGAGCAGCGCACCCAGACCACCGAACTGGCCGGCGTCGACGCGGCGCGTCGCGCCGCGCAAGCCGCGGCAGGCCAGGCCCAGGCCACGCTGACGTCGGTGAAGGGCACGCTGGCCCAGGAGGTCGCCGCCCAGGCGGCCGCCCAGGCCCAG
>JAJZJT010000291.1 GCA_021809995.1 Actinomycetes bacterium | reverse complement strand
ACGGCTGCCGCCAGCGCCGGCACGGCGAGGAGGGCGAGCAGGGCGAGCACCTCGACGCTCACGAAGAACTCGGCGACGACGAGGAGCCCGAGCAGCACCCCCCGCCGCGGCGCGCTGCCCTGCCCGACGACGAGGTCGTCGAGGACCCCGACGACGAGCGGCGGGATGGCGGCGAACCCGAAGTTCGGGTGGGCGAGCGCGAGCTCGGTGAGCACGAAGGGCGAGAAGCCGTAGAGCAGGCCGCCGAGCACTGCCGGAGCGGGTCGCACCCACCTTCCCAGCAGCCATGCCATCGCCAGCGCCGACAGGGGCGGCCCGAGAGCGTCGACGACGTTCATGGTGGCGACCGGGCCGGCGAGCCAGGTGACGGGGGCGAGCACGGTGCCGAGGCCGAGCGAATTGGGCGCCATGTCGATGCCATGGGGGTGGAAGAGCATCGACGAGAAGAACGGGTTCTCGCCGTGGACCAGGGCGTGAGCGGGCCAGGCCAGCACCCACAAGGTGAGCGCGCCGTCGCCACAGGCACAGGTGGTCACGGTGGCCGGGTGCGCCCACACGTGCCACCACAGGGCGAGCGACAGCGCCGCGTAGCAGGCACCGGCCCAGGCCAGCGGGTGGGCCGGCGCCAGCAAGCTGCCGAGCCGTCCTGGCTGTCGTGCCGAGGTCCCAACGCGCCGGATCGGGGCAGCTTACCCACGTCGGCACCACGCCCTGGTCCGGCAGAGGGCCTGAGCCATAATGGGTGCGATGCGCGCCGTCGACGACCCTGTCCGCGCGCTGCCCGAGGTCGTCGTGGCCCCGGCCCCGTGCACCGACCCGGACGGGGCGGCGCGGCGACGCCGGGGCATCCCCACAGCCGCATGACGGCGTCGGCGGCGCCGGAGCGCACCGCGCCGTCACGACCGGCGGCCGCGGCGATTCCTGCGACGACGGCCGCGCAGGTCGCCCGGTGGCTCCGCCGGTGGTGGCCCGTCCTCCTCCCTCTCGTCGTCGTGGTCGCCGGGGCCTGGGCCTACCGGTGGGTGGACGAAGACGCGTTCATCAACTTCCGGATCATCCACAACCTCCTCGCCGGGCATGGGCCGGTCTTCAACGTCGGCGAGCGGGTCGAGGTCGACTCGGACCCGCTGTGGGTGGCGACCCTGGTCGTGCTGCGGATCGCCTTCCCCTTCGTCGGGCTCCCGTGGCTGTCGGTCGTCCTCGGGCTCGCCTGCACGGCCGGGGCCTTCGTCGCCGGCGGCCGGGCCGTCGTCCGCCTCGCCGGGCGCGGCACCACGGGTGCCGTCTACCCGATCGGGCTCCTCGTCGTCTCCTCGGTCGCCGGGGTCTGGGAGTTCGCCACCTCTGGGCTCGAGATGTCCATGGTGTTCCTCTGGTTCGCCACCGGCCTCCTCGCCCTCGTCCGGATCGAGGCGAGACGCGCCAAGCCCCTTTGGACGGCGTTCCTGCTGGGCCTCGGTCCTCTCATCCGCCCCGAGCTCGCGCCCGCCGCCTGCGTGCTGCTCGCCGCCCTCGGCGTGGTGATGGCGGCACCGGGGTGGTCGGGCCCGGCGTCGCGCCTCCGCCGCTTCGGGGTCCCCCTCGCCGCCGCCCTCGCCCTCCCCTTCGCCAGCGAGCTCGCCCGCATGGCCTACTACGGCCTCGTCGTCCCCAACACGGCGCTCGCCAAGACCGCAGGCTCCGCCTGGTGGTCGCAGGGGCTCACCTACCTGTGGAACTTCGTCGCCCCCTACTGGCTGTGGCTGCCGGCGCTCGTCTGTGCCCTCCTCTTCGGTCTGGCCGTGCGGGACCGGTGGCGGGCCGCCGACCGCCTTGCCGTCGTCCTGCTCGCCGCCCCGGTGGTGGCCGGTGCGACCGACCTCCTCTACGTCGTCTACGTGGGCGGGGACTACATGCACGCCCGCCTGCTGCTGCCCGCCTTCTTCGCCCTCTTCCTGCCCATTGCTGCCACCGGCCGCCAGCTGCGCACCGCTGTCGCCGTCCCCGTCGCAGCTGTCGCTCTCTGGTCGGTCGTCTGCGTGGGCTGGCTCCGCTACGGATCGCCGCCCGGCAGCTTGAACCCCCAGGTCATCTCCATCTCGAACGAGCGCAACACGTGGGTGAGGGCGACCGGGGACGCCCACCCCGTGACCACCGCCGACTACGACCGCGCCCTGTCGGGTATCGCCGGCCACCTGCTGGCACGCACAGCTGCAGCCGTGCCGCACGGCCACCAGCGCCTCGTCGTCGACACCGACCCCTACGCGCCCGTCCCGGTCGCCTCGGCCGTCCCGGCCCGTTCCCCGCTCCCGTTCTCGCTGGTCGTCAACGTGCCGGCCATCGGCGTGATCGGCGACCTCGCCGGCCCGAAGGTCTACATCTTCGACACCTTCTCGCTCGCCAACCCCATCGGCAGCCACATCACCGTCCGGGTGCACCACCGGCCCGGCCACGAGAAGGAGATCTCGCCGGCGTGGATGGTGGCCCGCTTCACGCCTCCGGGGACGCGCTTGCCACCCGGCGGCCCCTCGCCGAGCGCCGTCAACGCCGCCCGGTCCGCACTGTCGTGCGGGCAGCTCGCCGCCTACCTCCACGCCATCACCGCGCCACTCACCCTGGGCCGGGCCCTCTCCGACATCGCCCACGCGTTCACGTGGACCACGCTGTCGTTCAGCGGCAACCCCGTGCGAGCCGAGCAGCAGCTCTGCGGGCACGCACCGAGCCGTGGGCGCTGAGCAGGCCCGGGCTCGCCCGGGCGTCGCCGAGGCGACTGCGGCGACCGAGCGAGGGACCGGGACGGCGGCCGGAGCGGCGGCCGAGTCCTCCGTCAGCGCACGACGCTGGCACCACGTCGGCTTGGCCGGCACCGCCTACCTCGCCCTCGCCGTCGGGCTGTGGTGGCACGTGTGGACGTCGCACCCGTCCGCCGTGACCACGTGCGGCTGCGGCGACGCCGCCCGCTTCACGTGGTTCTTCGCCTGGCCCGTGTTTGCCCTCGGCCACGGCCAGAGCCTCTGGCACTCGGCATGGCTGTTCCACCCGGGCGGCTTCAACCTCCTCGACGACACGAGCGTGCTCGCGCTCACGCTGCCCCTCGCCCCGGTGACCGCCGTGTGGGGACCGGTGGCGGCCATGAACCTGGCGGCGACCCTCGCTCCGGCCGCATCGGCTGTGGCCATGTTCGTCCTGTTGCGCCGGTGGGTCCGACCGTTCCCGGGCGCCTTCGCCGGTGGCTTGCTGTACGGGTTCTCGCCCTTCGTGGTGACCGAGCTCGCCCTCGACCAGCTCAACCTGGCGGTCCTCGTGGTCCCGCCGCTGCTCGCCCTGGTGCTCGTCGACCTCGTCCAGGGACGGCGCCCGCCCGTGCGCAGCGGGATCGCCCTCGCCCTCCTCGCTGTCGTGCAGTTCTTCCTCAGCACGGAGCTGCTCCTCATCCTCGCCGTCACCGGCGCCGGCGGGCTGGTCGTGGCCCTCGTCCGGTGGTGGTGGCGCCGGCGCCGCGGCGGCCTCGGTGCGGGTGAGCGGGAGGCGGCGCGGCGGGTC